>NZ_KV840311.1:0-38960 GCF_001839185.1 Staphylococcus sp. HMSC65H10
TTAGAAGTCAGAACATTTATGTCCCGACCCCTTTCTTCATGAAAAAAGCAGCAATGACAATTCATCGCTGCTACATTTTAATTATAATGCTATTTTTTTGATTTAACTTTCCCGGTCCATTTTTTGTAACCGCCTTTAAGCATGTAGATATCTCTATATCCATTTTTTCTTAAAATACGCGCTGCTCTATAACTTGCTACACCATTGGCATCGCATAAATAAATAGGCTGATCCTTTCGTAGACCTTTAAATCGTTGACTAAAAAGCGTCATAGGAATGTTTCTGGCACCAATAATATGGCCATAATCATAGTCAACTTTTTCTCTTACATCAATCACTTGAGCTTTACGTAAACCTTTATGGAATTCTTCTTGATCTAATTCTGTTACAGCTCTTTTATTGATGAAAAATTGGATTAACATATATACAGCAATAATAACTAAAACAGCTAAAATGATTATCCAAAAGCTATTCATCTTGCTTCCTCCTATATTTACCGATACTACAATTATAAGACTGTTTCACTCATTTATCAAAAAGTTTTTCTCAGAAATGAACCGAGATTTCATTTTGTACAAAAATGCAAATCAGATTTAATATTTACTGAAGAAAATCCAGCCATGAATATTAATCAAATATGCTGTATGTATGGTAATATACATACATATAGTTAAATACAAGGTGATTGGAGATTTTAAAATTGACAGAAACATGGAATTTTATTAATTCGGGCAGTCATGACCCATTTTATAATATGGCTATGGATGAAGCTTTATTAAACTTTGTATCCAGAGGTGAAATCGATCCTGTCATCAGATTTTATACATGGGATCCAGCAACGCTTTCTATTGGTTATTTCCAAAGATTAAAGAAAGAAATTGATATTGAAAAGGTCAGAGAAAAAGGCTATGGCTTAGTAAGGCGACAAACAGGTGGAAGAGGCGTGTTACACGATAAAGAACTAACATATAGCGTAATCGTTCCTGAGTCTCATCCTAATATGCCTAAAACAGTTACAGAAGCATACAGAGTCATTTCACAAGGTTTATTAGAGGGATTTAAGTTATTAGGCTTCGACGCTTATTTTGCTGTTCCTAAAAGTAAAGAAGAAAGAGAAAAATTGAAACAACCAAGAAGTTCTGTTTGCTTTGATGCTCCAAGCTGGTATGAACTCGTCGTAGAAGGAAGAAAAATTGCAGGTAGCGCACAAACTAGACAAAAAGGCGTTATTCTTCAACATGGTTCTATTTTAAAAGATATTGATATTGATGACTTATTTGATATGTTTATCTTTAAAAATGACCGCTTAAAAGATAAAATGAAGCAAGCTTTTGTAGATAAAGCTGTTGCGATAAATGATATTTCGGATAAAACAATTTCGATTGAAGAAATGGAAGTAGCATTTGAAAAAGGATTCCAAAAAGGGTTGAATATTAATTTTAAACCATTAGAACTTACTAAAGAACAACAAGCTGAAGTAAAAGAACTTGCAGAAAAATACAAATCTGAAGAGTGGACTTATAGAAAATAAGTAAAATCCCCTGAACCTCTATTTAAACGGCGGTCAGGGGATTTTATTTTTATTTACGACGGTTTCTATATTTCCATTTTGCTATTTTATATTTTCTTTGATCTTTTGTTAAAAAGAAGAAGAAATACAGTAAGTAAGCAATACCTGCGATAATAGCTAAGCTAATTATCGTTCTTACAAGGGAAAATAATATTGAATCTAAGTTCAATATTAACCCGATAAGCGCAATTAATAATATGAGATAAAATAATACTTTACGCATGTTTTCACCTTTCAATACTTCTTGCTTTATGAATTAGTTTTACTAACTTTAATTTGTGCTAATTCTTGTTGGCCTTGTTTTATTTTCTTATCACTTTTTGTAGAGTAACCATCTCTGATAGTTTTAAATGCACTGACCAACTTATTATTAAGTTCTTCAATGTTTTTATTATCAGATTTATCTTTATCAGACATACTATTTTTTTCAAGATCGATTTTGTATTTATCATGTGCACTTTGTAAATCAGTGACTATTTTATCGAGTTTGCTGACCACAGCTTCTTTTCGTTTATTCTTTTGGACATCACTTTCAATTTTGTGATAATCCTTTAATGTATCAGTCACTTTTTGATAGTAATCTGATGTCGCGTTAGCATTTTTGGTTTTCATGCTATTTTGTGCTGCTTCTTTAGTATTCTTTTTATCAGCGCCGAGTTGTTTTTCTTTATCTTTTAAATCACTGATACTTTGCTCTAGTTCTTGGTTTTCTAATTTTAATTGATGATTATCATCTCTTAATTTAGTAGTTTTTTGTTCAAGTGGACCTAAGTTTTGACTCCCGCAGCCCGCTAGTAAAATCGTTGCTCCAATAATCGAAATAAATTTCTTTTTCATAACCTTCTCCTAATTCAAAAGCAAATATTATAGCAATATTTTATCATATTTAGTTCTCAGATTCTTATATTTCAGTTTGCACTTTAATTTTCTTATACATTTTGGGAATTCTTCTTTGATATAAGGTATAAAAGCTTATAGTTCTATGCGCTTTGTGATAAACTTTGGTTATAATAAAAGTGATATAGTCACTATCACAGCTCCATAAAATTACATGATTAAGAATGACATAGGAGGAGTATGTATGTCTAGAATTGAAAAAGTAAATCAAATTATTTCAGAAAAAAATCTAGATGCGTTAGTTGTATTATCTGATTACAACCGCCGTTATTTATCAGGTTTTACTGGTACGAGCGGTGCATTAGTAATTACACCTGAGCGTCGCATCTTGATCACGGATTTCCGTTATATCGATCAAGCTACAAATCAAGCTTCTGAATTTGAAATTGTGAATCGTTCTGCAGGTTTAATTGACGAAGTTAAAGATGTTCTCGAACAAAACCAAGTGAAATATGCAGGATTTGAAGGGCACATCGTAAGCTATGATACATTCCAACAATTAAATGATTCAGACGTTGAATATCAAAGTGTCGGTAATGTAATTGAAGATATCAGAGCTATTAAAGATCAATCAGAAATTGATACGATTCAAAAAGCTGCAGATATTGTAGACAAAACGTATGAGCATATTTTAAGTATCGCAAAAGCAGGAATGACTGAACAAGAATTAAAAGCTGAATTAGAAAGTAAAATGTTAAAATTAGGAGCAAGCGGCCCTTCATTTGACACGATTGTTGCTTCAGGATATCGAGGTGCTTTACCACACGGTGTAGCAAGCGATAAAGTGATTGAAGAAGGTGAGTTGATCACTTTAGATTTTGGTGCATATTATAATGGTTATGTATCTGATATCACACGTACTTTTGCAATTGGCCAACCAGATCCTAAACTAGTAGAAGCTTATAATATTGTATTAGAAGCACAGAAAGCTGCAGTCGCACAAATTAAAGCAGGAATGACAGGTAAAGAGGCAGATGCTATCGCACGTGATATTATCGCAAGTTACGGTTATGGAGATAATTTCGGACATTCAACAGGTCATGGTATTGGTTTAGAAATTCATGAACAACCAATGCTTGCAAAACAATCTGATTATGTATTAGTCCCAAATAATTGCGTAACGGTAGAACCGGGTATCTATATAGAGGGACTGGGTGGCATCAGAATAGAAGATGACATCTTAATCACAGAAAATGGTAATGAAGTCTTTACTAAATGCACAAAAGACCTTATTATTTTATAATGAAAGCGTATATGAGGAGGAAACTGAATGATTTCGGTTAATGATTTTAAAACAGGTTTAACAATATCTGTTGATAATGGTATTTGGAAAGTTATTGATTTCCAACATGTAAAACCAGGTAAAGGTTCAGCATTTGTTCGCTCTAAATTAAGAAACTTAAGAACTGGCGCAATTCAAGAAAAAACATTCCGCGCAGGTGAAAAAGTAGAACAAGCAATGATTGAAAACCACCGTATGCAATATTTATATGCAGATGGTGACACTCATGTATTTATGGACAATCAAACATTTGAACAAACTGAATTGCCTGGAGATTATTTAGAAGAAGCATTAAAATACTTGAAAGCAAACATGGAAGTTCAAATCCAAACTTATGAAGGCGAAACGATTGGTGTAGAATTACCAAAAACTGTTGAGCTTACTGTAACAGAAACTGAGCCTGGTATTAAAGGTGATACTGCAACTGGTGCAACTAAATCAGCTACAGTAGAGACTGGATATACGCTTAACGTACCTCTATTCGTTAACGAAGGAGACGTTCTCGTAATCAACACTGGCGACGGCAGTTACGTTTCAAGAGCCTAAATTTTAAATCACCCCTTTTCTGACATCCTATCCATTAATGATTATCAGCAATTTTATGCTGATGGATTCGATGAATGAAAGGGGTTCTTTTATTTTATTATCGTTAAATTACACGATGAGAAAGTTTAAAGTTACAGTGATATGCTTGAATTGATAATTTCAGTCAAGTAAAATATACAAGAAGAGTAAAAACAATCTGAAGGAGCAGTACTATGAATTTTAAAGAAATCAAGGAATTAATTGAAATACTAGATAATTCAAATCTTACTGAAATTAATATAGAAGATAACAAGGGAAGTATCATTAATTTAAAGAAAGAGAAAGAAAGAGAAATCATTACACCACAAATTTCTCAACAAGCTTTCCCTGCACAAGCAGCTGCGCCAGCACCTGTTCAAAATGATTCAGCTGTCAGCGAAGCTTCTTCTGCTGCAAATTCAGAAGCTGATCAGGGGAAAACAATTAACGCACCAATGGTAGGAACATTCTATAAATCACCATCACCAGAAGAAGAAGCTTATGTAAAAGTTGGGGATACTGTATCAAACGATTCAACAGTATGTATTTTAGAAGCTATGAAGTTATTTAATGAGATTCAAGCAGAAGTTTCTGGGGAAATTACTGAAATCTTAGTTGAAGACGGACAAATGGTAGAGTATGGCCAACCGTTATTTAAGGTGAAATAATTATGAAAAAAGTTTTAATTGCCAATCGCGGTGAAATTGCCGTTAGAATCATCAGAGCGTGTAAAGACTTAGGGTTACACACAGTTGCAATTTATTCTGAAGGGGATAAAGAAGCACTACATACTCAAATTGCTGATGAAGCGTACTGTGTGGGTCCTACACAATCTAAAGATTCATATTTAAACATTCCAAATATCTTATCTATTGCTACTTCTACTGGATGCGATGCAGTTCATCCTGGGTATGGATTCTTAGCAGAAAATGGGGATTTTGCAGAATTATGCGAAGCGTGTCAACTTAAGTTTGTTGGTCCAAGTTACGAATCTATTCAAAAGATGGGGATCAAAGACGTAGCCAAAGATGAAATGATTAACGCAAACGTACCAGTTGTTCCAGGTAGTGACGGACTAGTAGATTCAATCGAAGACGCTAAGAAAACAGCGGAAGAAATCGGTTATCCCGTTATCATTAAAGCTACTGCAGGCGGTGGTGGTAAAGGTATTCGTGTAGCTAGAGATGAAAAAGAATTAGAAAATGGCTACAAAATGACACAACAAGAAGCAGAAACTGCCTTTGGTAATGGCGGACTTTATCTTGAAAAATTCATTGAGAATTTCCGTCATATCGAATTCCAAATTATTGGTGACCAGTTTGGTAATGTGATTCAGTTAGGAGAACGTGACTGTACAATTCAACGAAGAATGCAAAAACTTGTCGAAGAAGCACCGTCACCTATATTAACTCCTGAAAAAAGACATGAAATGGGTCAAGCATCTATCAGAGCTGCTAAAGCAGTAAACTATGAAAATGCAGGTACAATTGAATATATTTATGACTTAGATACTGATGAATATTACTTCATGGAGATGAATACTAGGATTCAAGTTGAACACCCTGTTACAGAAATGGTAACCGGGATTGATTTAGTCAAATTACAATTATTAGTTGCTATGGGTGAGCCATTGCCTTTCACTCAAGATGATATTAAAATCAATGGTCATGCAATGGAATTTCGTATTAACGCTGAAAACCCTTATAAAAACTTTATGCCATCACCAGGTAAAATCACACAATATTTAGCACCAGGCGGTTACGGAGTAAGAATAGAATCAGCTTGTTACACAAACTATACTATTCCACCTTATTACGATTCTATGGTTGCTAAATTAATTGTGCATGAACCTACACGTGAAGAAACAATTATGGCAGGTCTACGTGCTTTAAGCGAGTTCTTAGTATTAGGCATAGACACTACAATACCATTCCATATTCGTTTATTAGAAAACGAAATTTTCAATAGTGGACAATATAGCACTAAATTCTTAGAGCAAAATGATATTATGAAAGAAAATTAAGAAGGAGGCATTCACATGGTTAAAGTATCCGAAGATACACATGCACATTTAGGCAGAGTAGAAATTTCTCCAGAAGTACTAATCTCAATTGCAAGTATTGCAACATCTGAAATAGATGGATTAACTGGACACTTTGCTGAAATTAAAAATGCTTCACCTGAAAAGTTGAATCGTAAAAATTTAACTAAAGGTATTAAACTTGAAACAAAAGAAGATGGAATTTATATAGATGTATTCTGTGAGTTTAAGTATGGTATCAACATCTCTCAAACAGCATTGAAAATTCAACAAACAATTTTCAATTCCCTCAGCAATATGACAACTATAGTTCCTAAACAAGTCAACGTTCATATTACGCATATTGAAGTTGAAAATAACAAGAAATAAGTAACAAAGGAGCACGCTCAATGAGTCGTAAAGAATCAAGAAGCCAAGCATTTCAAGCACTGTTTCAACTTGAAATGAAGAATACAGATTTATCTATAGATGAAGCCATTAATTTTATTAAAGATGATTACCCAGATTTAGAATTCGATTTTATTCATTGGTTAGTATCAGGCGTAAAAGATCATGAACCTGTACTCGATCAAAAAATCCAAGAGAATTTAAAAGATTGGAAAATCTCTCGTTTATTGAAATCAGACCGTATCATTTTAAGAATTGCAGCTTTTGAACTAGAGCATAGTGATACACCACCAAAAGTGGTTATTAACGAAGCTGTTGAACTTGCTAAACAATTTAGTGACGAAGACCATTATCGTTTTATCAACGGTGTATTAAGTAATTTAAATCAATAGGATAGAGTGATAAGTATGTCCGATTATTTAAGCGTTACAGCCTTAACTAAATATATCAAATATAAATTCGACCAAGATCCGCATCTGCAATCGGTTTTATTAAAAGGTGAATTATCAAACTTTAAACGTCATAGTAGCGGTCACTTATATTTTAATTTAAAAGATAATAATAGCGTCGTAAACGCTATGATGTTTAAAGCACAAGCTAATAAACTAGATTTCACACCCAAAGAAGGTGATGAAGTTTTAATAGAAGCACGCGTAAGTGTTTACGAAAGACGTGGGAATTATCAAATTTATGTAAATAAAATGCATTTAGACGGAATTGGCAACTTATATCAACGTCTAGAAGAACTTAAAAAGGCCTTAACTAAGCAAGGTTTATTTGATATGAGCCACAAAAAGCCGATTCCTAAGTTCCCTAAAAAAATTGCAGTGCTTACCGCGAGTACAGGTGCAGCAATACGAGATATTCACTCTACAATAAACAGTCGATTTCCATTAGTAGAACAAATTCAAATTAGTACATTAGTTCAAGGCGAACAAGCTAAAAATGATATTGTAGAAAAATTACAATATGCTGATACTCTTGGTGCAGATGTCATCATTTTAGGACGTGGTGGAGGATCTATTGAGGATTTATGGAATTTCAATGAAGAAGATGTAGTACGAGCAATCTTTAATACACAAACTCCTGTTATCTCAGCAGTAGGTCACGAAACAGATTTCACATTAAGCGATTTTGTAGCTGATGTAAGGGCTGCTACACCAACTCAAGCTGCTGTCATTGCAACACCTGATCAAGTTGAGCTGACACAATACATCAAACAAATAGAGTTAAGTCTATCCAGACACATCGTCCAATTAATTAATAATAAGAAAAAACATTTAGAACATGTAGCTTCTTATTATAAATTTAAACAGCCATCGTTGTTGTATGATCAACAAATCCAACGACGAGATGAATTAGAAAAACAACTAAGTCTTGCGATGACTAATCATTTGACTCATTTACGACAACGTATTGATTTGCTAAACAGTCGCATAAACGTTAGAGATTTAAAACAACATACGCAACAAGCTATTTTAAACAAATCTCAACTTGATAAGGTATTAAACAAATCAATAAATAATATTTTGAGTAATGCTAAAACGATGTTGGCACAGCGATTAGAAAATTTAAATAATTTAAGTCCAACCAATACAATGTTGCGCGGTTACACGATTGTCAATAAAGATGAACAAGTTATTACAAGTACGCAATCATTAAAAACTAATGACCACATCAGTTTAACCATGAAAGATGGCGAAGTTGATGCAATAGTTAAGAAAGTTAGGTGCAATAAAGATGAGTAATGAGCAAAGTTTCGAAAATATGATGGAAGAGTTAGAAAACATCGTAAAAAAATTAGATAATGAAACAGTTTCTTTGGAAGAAGCATTAGACTTATATCAAAGAGGAATGAAGCTTTCAGCATCTTGTGATGAAACATTGAAAAATGCTGAAAAGAAAGTAAATGAACTCATGAAATCTAATGATGGAGAACAAGCTGAGACATCAGCTGAGAATGAAAATGAATAAAATGATTGAACTAATCAACCAACAATTACTAGAAACAATTCCTGATTCAGCTCTCGGCACTAATTTAGAAGAAAGTATGCGTTATTCTCTTGAAGCTGGAGGAAAACGTATACGACCAGTCCTATTATTAGAAACTTTAAAAATGCTGTCTAAAAACCATACTTACACTAAGGGTATTCGTACCGCATTAGCGTTAGAAATGGTGCACACATACTCGCTCATACATGATGATTTGCCTGCTATGGATGATGACGATTATCGTAGAGGCAAATTAACAAATCATAAAGTATACGGTGAGTGGAAAGCATTATTAGCTGGGGATGCGTTATTAACAAAAGCTTTTAACTTAATAAGCACAGATAATGCAATTGATGCTGAAACTAAAGTAGCTTTAACATCCCAACTTTCTGATGCGAGTGGTCATTTAGGTATGATTGGCGGACAAACATTAGATATGGAAAGTGAAAATAAAAAAATATCTTTAGAGACTTTACAACAAATCCATCGTGAAAAAACCGGTGCTTTACTGTCTTTCGCAATCAATGCCGCAGCAACAATCGCAAAAGTTGATACTGAAGTATCCGAGATTCTTGATAAGTATAGTGAACATTTAGGTTTAATTTTCCAAATTAAAGATGATTTACTCGATGTCTATGGAGATGCTGAAAAATTAGGTAAGCCTGTTGGCAGCGATGAGAAAAATCATAAAAGCACTTATGTGACTTTACTTGGTCTAGAAAAAACAGAACAACGACTTCAATATCACGTTGAGCAAGCGAACCAATGTTTGAAACAATTATCTGATAAACAATATGATACAACTGAGCTTGAAAGTCTGACACAGTTGTTCTATAAACGTGATCACTAAAATTATAAGCTGAGTCCTAATATTCAATTTAGACTTAGCTTATTTCTATTTATGAACTTTTATAAATATGCACTATTGTTGGATATTAATAAGCGATATAAGAAGAAAATAAAAGCATTTTGTTTGAACATGTGATACTATGAATGTATAAATATTCGTAATTTGAGGTGTAAGAAAAGTGGCTAAAAAATCAGTAAGACACATAAAAATTAGAGAAATCATATCCACTGAGCAGGTTGAAACTCAAGATGAATTAGTAAAACGTTTAAATTCATTTGATCTGAATGTGACACAAGCAACGGTTTCACGAGATATTAAAGAATTACAGTTAATCAAAGTACCTGCCCCGACAGGTCAATATATTTATAGTTTGCCAAATGATAGAAAATACCATCCGTTAGAGAAACTTGGACGTTATTTAATGGATTCCTTTGTAAATATTGAGGGTACAGGTAATTTATTAGTATTAAAAACACTTCCAGGTAATGCTCAATCAATCGGTGCTATCTTAGACCAAATCGATTGGGATGAAGTACTCGGCACTATTTGTGGTGATGATACTTGCTTACTCATTTGTCACGATGAGGATGCTGCAAATGCTATCAAAACACGTATTTTTAATTTGTTATAAGGAAGCGATAAGCCATGTTACAAACACTAACAATTAAACAGTTTGCTATCATTGATGAATTAGAAATTAACTTTGGAAACGGATTAACCGTATTAAGCGGTGAAACAGGTTCAGGGAAATCTATTATCATCGATGCTATTGGACAACTTATAGGCATGCGTGCATCTTCAGATTTTGTTCGTCATGGCGAAAAAAAAGCAACCATAGAAGGTATCTTTGATATTGATAATAATCCCGAAGTGATTAGAACCTTGAACGAATTAGAAGTTGATGCTGATGAAGATTTCTTAATCGTTAAAAGGGAGATCTTCAGTTCAGGTAAAAGTTTGTGCAAAGTAAATAACCAAACAGTAACATTGCATGATTTACGTTTAATTATGCAAGAATTACTTGATATCCATGGTCAACACGAGACACAATCACTGTTAAAACAAAAGTACCATCTTCAACTGATTGATTCATATTCAGATGGCAAATATGATGATATTTTAAAACAATATCAAAATACGTATCAAACTTTTAAAGATAAAACACGTGAACTCGATGAGTTGGAATCTGCTGATCAAGCTTTATTACAAAGGTTAGATCTAATGAAGTTCCAAGCTGATGAACTATCTGAAGCCAATTTACAAGAAGGCGAAGTTGAACAACTTGAAGCTGATATTAAACGCATTCAGAATTCTGAAAATTTAAGTTTGGCTTTAAATGCTGCACATGCAACTTTAACAGATGAACAAGCTATCCCGGATCGTTTATATGAATTGAGTCTGCAACTTGCGAACATTGATGAAATTATTCCTAAAAAGTTCACCGAACTTAAAGAGCAAGTCGACCAATTTTACTATACGTTAGAGGATGCTAAGCATGAGTTGTATGATGAATTATCAAATACAGAATTTGATGAACAGTATTTAAATGAACTAGAATCTCGTATGAATTTACTAAATAATCTTAAAAGAAAATACGGTAAAGATATTTCTAGTTTAATTCAGTATCAAGCTAAACTAGATGATGAGATTAACAAAATAGAAAATTATGAGCAAAGTACAGCAAACTTAAAAGAAGAGATTACTCAGTTACAAAAACAATTAAATAAAGAAGGTCAAATGCTTTCAAAAGAAAGAAGAAAAGTGGCGCGTGAACTAAGAGATCATATTGTAGAAGAAATTCAAAATTTACAAATGAAAGATGCCAATCTCGAAATCTCATTCAAACCTTTAGATGAACCGAATGCAGAGGGTATAGAAAAAATAGAAATATTAATCAGCCCTAACAAAGGGGAACCACTTAAAAGCTTGGCTAAAATTGCTTCGGGCGGAGAATTATCTCGTATCATGTTAGCTTTAAAAAGTATTTTTGTTAAATCTAGAGGTCAAACTGCTATACTATTTGATGAAGTTGATTCTGGTGTTTCTGGTATTGCAGCTCAAAAAATGGCTGAAAAAATGCGTGCAATTTCTGAATATATTCAAGTTATATGTATCTCACACTTACCACAAGTAGCATCTATGAGTGATCATCACTTACTAATCAGCAAAGCATCACAAGATGATAGAACAACAACACATGTTGAAGAATTAACTGGAGAAAATCGTATAGATGAAGTTGCACGAATGATTTCTGGTGCTAATGTGACGAAATTGACAAGAGAAAATGCTAAAGAAATGATAGAGCAAAATCATGCGCTGTAATCTATTTGAAATGAGGGGAGATTAACTATGGAATTCGAAACATTGATCTCTAATACTAAAGAGTTACAAGGTAACATTGGTGTTTTATTTGCGAATGACGAGAAAACAATAGCTGCGATTGTACAATTGCTTAAACAAACAAAATGCCATGTTACGCTCTACGGTACTAAAGATCCAACTGAATTAATACGTTCTTTTAATATAGAAGGGGACTTATTAAGTCGTATACACTTACGAACATTTCACGAGCGTGAGGATGTCTTTAAGAAGTGTGCAGATGATTTAAACTCAGAACAAACTCATGTTTTAATGAAGGGTAACTTACCATCATCAGAAATCTTATCTTTTGTACTAAAACATAAGTCATTTATGGATGAACGACGTTTCTTAAATCATGTATCATGTTTCGATATTCCTTCATATCACAAAATGTTAATCATTAGTGACGTTGCTTTAAATGTAAAGCCTAGCATAGATGATCGTATTCATATGATTGAAAATATTGAAAGCTTTGCGAAGAATATTGGTTATAAAAGTTTAAATGTGGGATTATTATCATCATTAGAACATCCCACAACCAAAATTCCTTCATCAGTAGATGCTGCAGAAATTGCCGCACACTTTAAACAACATAATTTTTTAAAGGTTGAAGGACCATTCGCCTTTGATAACGCGATTGATAAAGAAAGTGCAATTGAAAAGGGTATTGAATCTGAAATCGCTGGTGATGTTGACGCGTTGATTGTTCCACATCTTGACGTCGGCAACACACTCTATAAATCATTAACTTATTTTGCAAATGCCCAAACGGCTAATTTAATTTTAGGATCGAAATTCCCGATTGTTTTAACGTCTCGAGCAGATTCTATACAAAACAAAGTTAATTCAGCTATTTTGGCACTGCATACATTAAAATAGACATATGAAAAATTCCATTGAAATCTAACTTTTTACTAAATAGGAACAGGATGAGTAAATTCATTTCTGTTCCTATTTTCATGAATAATAGTATCAATTCCTCAGAATATAGTACGATTTTTCTTAAAAGCAAAGATATTTCAAATAAATCCTTTTAACGATTTAATTTCAGATTTTAAATATTTATTGCACCATGAAGAGATTTTTTTGATAGTTGTACTTTCTGTACTTGTAAACTTTTTTCTTGCAGCTTATAACTTACTACTGCCATTTAGTAATCAAATATTTCCTGATATAGCAATAGGTTTATATGTTTCATTTTTAACTGCTGAAGCTTTTGATGGAATAATTGGCGCATTAATAATAGGAATATCAAAAAAGATCTACCAATTCAGAAATTGATGACTTTATTAGGAATTTCAGGAACCTCATTAAGTGTTTGCCCAATTGTATACTTATTACTACATAACTATTTTGTGATTCTACTCATACCATTAATTTTCAATTTATTTTTAACAATGTTTAACATACAAATTTTTTCATATACTCAAAGAAATGTTGAAGACATATATTTAGAAAGAGTTTTTGGGATTATATTTTCAGTTGCAATACTATTTATGCCGTTAGGAACTTGGGTGTTTTCTTCTATAATGAAACCTACTAATCTATTCAATTTCTCAATTGTTGGAATAGCCATAGTTATGTTATCCATCATTTTCAGACTCATATTAGTTTTCGTCATAACTAATCTTTTGTATCAAAATTAAATTATGAGATTCAAATCTACTATGTGATATTCAGGTTTCTATAACGTTTAAGGTTAATGAATTAAAAAGTACGATTTTCATTTGTCCGTGAAAGTCGTATTTTTATTTTGTTTTTAGAGATTTAAACTGCAAAATAACTATTTGAGGGTAACAAGTCATTACTTTTATAGGGGATTACTTTTAATTGAATACTAGATTAAGGTAAAATATAAAGGGTAGTTTTGAGAAAACATGAATACTGCATCATGAATGCAATATAAAGCAGGTGAAATATATGACCAATATTTTAGTCATAAATTTAGGTAGTACCTCTTCAAAAATAGGCTTTTATCAAGATGAAAATTGTGTTTCAATGGAAACGATTCATCATGATTTGAACATCTCACAAAAGCCTTTACTTGATCAAGAATCATATCGAATTGATTCCATAAAATCATTTATAAAAGAAAAGACTCCAGGGATGCAAAGTATCGATGCGATAGCTTGTAGAGGCGGTCTACTTAAACCCATAGCTGGTGGTACATATACAGTGAATTCTAAAATGTATGAAGACTTAAGATCTTTCAAATATGGTGTACATGCTTCCAATTTAAGTGGGATTATAGGGTATAAATTAGGAGAAATACTAAATATACCTGTATTTATTGTTGATCCTGTAGTTGTTGATGAATTAATTGATATCGCAAGGATAACAGGTATAAAGGATATTAAGCGTAGAAGTGTTTTTCATGCTTTAAATCAAAAGGCAGTTGCACGTCAATATGCAAAGTCCATTCAAAAGCCTTATAACAAAGTCAATGTTATTGTGGTTCATATGGGTGGAGGTATTACAGTAGGTGCGCATTTACAAGGTAAAGTTGTGGATGTGAATGAAGGCTTATACGGCGAAGGTCCAATGAGTCCAGAACGTGCTGGCACAATTCCGAATGATATGCTTTATCAATTTGGAGTTGAGCGTGGGTATTCACCTGAAGCACTTCAACACTTTATTAGCAAAAAAGCAGGACTCGTTAATTTATGTTCTACTAATAACATGAAACAGTTAGTGAATGAATATAGCGTAAATAAAACAACTCGTTTAATTTTAGATGCAATGATTTATCAAATTGCGAAGACAATTGGCGAAAGGGCTGTTATTTTTAAAGGCGATATCGATCAAATTCTTTTAACAGGCGGAATTGCACACAGTCAACTCATCACGGATAAAATTCAAGAATATGTAGAATGGATTGCTCCTGTTAGTGTATATCCAGGCGAGTTAGAGATGGAAGCTCTTGCAAATCAAGTTTATGAAGCAGTTAATTTACGCGAAGAAGTAAAAATATATAGTTAGGAGATCAATCATGGCAGAAGAACAATATGATTTAGTTATTCTAGGCGGTGGCACTGCAGGTTATGTCGCAGGCATCCGCGCATCTCAATTGGGCAAAAAAGTCGCGATTGTTGAAAATCAATTACCCGGCGGTACATGTCTGCATAAAGGATGTATTCCGACTAAAGCCTTGTTAAAGTCAGCTGAAGTATTACATACAGTTAAACATGCCGCGTCATATGGTATTGAAACAGAACAATTTAATTTGAATTATAATAAAGTATATGAACGAAAAAATGATATTGTTGAACAAATGTATACTGGCGTTAAGCACTTAATGCAGCACAATCATATCGATATCTACAACGGCACTGGACGTATCCTGGGTTCATCAATTTTTTCACCTCAACCAGGTACAATATCTGTTGAATACGAAGATGGTACATCTGAACTTATTCCGAATGATTATGTGCTGATCGCGACAGGTTCTAGACCAGCGGAATTACCTTTCTTATCATTTGATCACCAAGTTGTACTTTCAAGCAATGACATTTTAAAAATGACAGAGCTTCCTCAGTCCATTGCTATTATTGGCGGCGGTGTTATTGGTATGGAATTTGCTTCATTATTAAATGATTTTGGTGTTGATGTAACAGTTATAGAAGCAGGTGAACGCATTTTACCTAGTGAAAATAAATCAGTTACACAAACATTAAAAAAACACCTGAATGATAGAGGTGTGCAGATTCGTGAAAATGTTCAATTATCTGAAGACCAAATTCAAATTAGTGATGATTCAGCTGAAATCAAACTAGAAAATGAAACACTGCAAGTAGATAAAATTTTATTAGCAGTAGGTCGCAAACCAAATACAGAGGATATCGGCTTAAACAATACAAAAATTAATTTAGACGAAAAAGGTTTTATTGAAGTTAATAACAAACAACAAACCCAAGAACAACATATTTATGCAGCTGGAGACTGCATCGGTAAATTACAACTTGCACACGCTGGTTCTAAAGAAGGGACAACTGCAGTAGAAGCAATGTTTGAAGACTCAGTAATTCCAGTTGATTATAATGCAATTCCAAAATGTGTTTATACTTATCCTGAAATCGCATCAATCGGCATGAATGTAGAACAAGCTAAAGCCGCAGATTATAAAAAAGCACGTAGTTTTAAAGTTCCTTTTAAAGCTATTGGTAAAGCTGTGATTGAAGATGCTAATCAACAAGATGGTTTTTGTGAAGTAGTGGTAGACCAAGAAACAGATTCTGTATTAGGATTAAGTATGATAGGTCCACATGTAACAGAACTAATCAACGAAGTTGCTTTACTACAATTTATGAATGGATCTACGCTTGAATTAGGACTAACAACACATGCACATCCTTCACTTTCAGAAGTTCTAATGGAAGCTGGACTTAAAGCAGCAAAACGCTCTGTTCATGCGTAATATGAGGAGGAAATAGAAAATGATGGATTATAAATCTGCCGGTCTGACCGAAAATGATTTAAAAGAAATGTATAAATGGATGGATCTTGGCCGCAAATTAGATGAAAGAATGTGGCTCTTAAACCGTGCAGGCAAAATTCCTTTCGTAATTAGTTGCCAAGGTCAAGAAGCAGCACAAATCGGTATGGCGTTTGCGATGGAAAAAGGAGATGTTTCAACACCTTATTATCGTGATTTAGCATTAATCACATATCTCGGTATTACACCTGCTGAAACAATGATGTCAGCTTTTGGTAAAAAAGGAGATATCAACTCTGGAGGTAAACAAATGCCTTCACATTACAGTAAAAAATCTGTCGATATTTTATCACAAAGTTCACCAGTAGGCACGCAAGTATTACAAGGTGTAGGTGCAGCTTTAGCATTAAAAATGGATCGCAGACCTAATATTGCTATGGCAACACTAGGTGAAGGAACATCTAACCAAGGCGATTTCCATGAGGGACTAAACTTTGCTGGGGTTCAAAAATTACCATTTATTTGTGTGATTGAAAACAATGAATATGCAATCTCAGTCCCATCACACTTACAATATGCTGCTGAAAAACTTTCTGATCGTGCGCTTGGATATGGTATCCACGGAGAAAGAGTAGATGGAAATGATCCAATTGCAATGTATAAAGCTATGCATGAAGCACGCGAAAGAGCATTAAGTGGCGAAGGTTCTACTTTATTAGAAGCAATGTGTACTAGAATGACTGCACATTCTTCTGATGATGATGACCAATATCGTAGTCCTGAAATTAGAGAAGGCTTAAAATCTCAAGATTGCAATATTAAATTTAAAGCACATCTGATGAATTTAGGCATTGCGGATCAAGCTTGGTTCGACGAAATTGAAAAAGAAAATAAATCAATCGTCAACAAAGCAACAAAAGAAGCAGAAGCTTCTCCTTATCCAGATCCAAGTGAAACATATACATTTGTTTACGAAGAAGGAGGGCTTGAATAATGGCTAAACTCACTTATTTAGCAGCTATCAAACAAGCAATTTATCAGGCTATGGAAAAAGACCCTGATGTATTTGTATTAGGAGAAGACGTCGGTAAAAAAGGTGGCGTATTTGGTGTTACTCAAGGCTTACAAGAAAAATTCGGAATTGAACGTGTCATCGATACACCATTAGCCGAATCAAATATCGTTGGTACAGCTATCGGAGCATCTATGTTAGGTAAGCGCCCAATTGCTGAAATTCAATTTGCTGAATATATTTTACCAGCGACTAACCAAATTATGAGTGAAGCTGCAAAAATGCGTTACCGTTCAAATAATGATTGGAGTTCACCAATCACTATTCGTGCACCTTTTGGTGGAGGTATACATGGCGCTTTATATCATTCTCAAAGTATAGAAAGTGTTTTTGCATCTACACCTGGATTAACAATCGTTATTCCATCTACACCATATGATGCGAAAGGTCTGCTATTAGCTTCAGTTGAATCAAATGATCCTGTACTTTATTTCGAACATAAAAAAGCGTATCGGTTACTTAAAGAGGAAGTACCTGAAGAATATTATACAGTCCCACTAGGTAAAGCGGATGTAAAACGTGAAGGCAATGATATTACAGTCTTTACTTATGGTTTATGTGTTAATTACAGCTTACAAGCTGCAGATGTTTTAGCAGAAGAAGGTATAGATGTAGAAGTTGTCGACTTACGTACAGTTTATCCATTAGACAAAGAAACGATTATTGAACGTGCAAAACGTACAGGTAAGATTTTACTTGTAACTGAAGATAATTTGGAAGGCAGCATTATGTCAGAAGTATCAGCAATCATCGCTGAAAATTGCTTGTTTGATTTAGATGCTCCAATCATGCGTCTTGCTGGTCCAGACGTGCCATCTATGCCATTCTCGCCACCATTAGAGGATGAATTCATGATGAATCCAGATAAAATCAAAGCAAAAATGTTAGAACTTGCACGTTTCTAAATTATAGGAGGCTTATCAAATGGAAATCAAAATGCCGAAACTCGGAGAAAGTGTACATGAAGGTACAATTGAACAATGGTTAGTAGAAGTCGGCGATACTATTGAAGAATACGAGCCTATTTGTGAGGTTATTACAGATAAAGTAACAGCGGAAGTACCGTCTACTGAAGCTGGTACAATTACCAAAATCCTAGTTGAAGCTGGGGAAACTATTAGTGTCGGGACTCCAATTTGTGAAATTGATGCTGAAGGTTCATCAGATGAGAGTTCAGAATCTGATTCAAAACCAGAATCAACAGCAACTACAGAAAAATCCGAAAATGAAAATACATCAACAGAATCCCAAACTGAATCTAAACAAAATTTTAAGAGCGCTACCTCTGATAAACCACTAAATAATGGTAGATATTCACCTGTTGTATTTAAACTAGCTTCTGAACATCAAATTGATTTATCACAAGTTAAAGGGACAGGCTTTGAAGGTCGTGTGACAAAAAAAGATATTGAATATGTAATTGCTCACCCAGAAGCTGTCTCAACTCAAGCTGGGTCAACACCAATTCAAAATAAACCTGCTGAAAAAGAAAGTATCCAACCTTCTGCATCTACAGAACAATCAACTGTTCCAGCTGATTCTGTTCCTGTGAATGGTGTGCGTAAAGCGATTGCTAAACATATGGTTCAAAGTGTTTCAGAAATTCCTCATGCATGGATGATGGTAGAAGCTGATGCAACAAACTTAGTGAAAACTAGAAATCATCATAAAAAGCAATTTAAGGCAAAAGAAGGTTATAATTTAACATTCTTCGCATTCTTTGTTAAAGCAGTTGCAGAAGCATTAAAAGAGTTTCCAATGTTAAACAGTAGTTGGCAAGGCTCTGAAATTAAAGTTCATAAGGATATCAATATCTCAATTGCAGTAGCTGTAGAGGATAAATTATATACACCAGTCATCCACAATGCAGATGAAAAATCAATTAAGGGAATTGCACGCGAAGTTAATGAATTAGCTCAAAAAGCACGTCAAAATAAATTAACACAAGCTGATTTACAGGGTGGAACTTTTACTGTAAATAATACTGGAACATTCGGTTCTGTCTCTTCGATGGGCATTATTAACCACCCACAAGCTGCGATTTTACAAGTAGAATCCATTGTGAAAAAACCAGTTGTGATTGATGATATGATTGCAATTCGTAATATGGTGAACTTATGTATTTCGATTGATCATCGTATTTTAGATGGCTTACAAGCTGGTCGTTTCATGAACACAATTAAAAATAGAGTAGAACAATTTACAATCGAACATACGCATATTTATTAAACTGTTCTTAATGTTAAAGTTAATCCTGTTGAAGATTACTAAATTAATTAGTAGAATAAAATAGAACGTTATTAAGAACTGAAAGGTGATTTCGATATGGATTTAAATTTCGATTTATATATGAACGATGTTGTAGAACAAGCACGTAACGAGATAGAAAAAGCAGGTTATGAACAACTTACAACGCCTGAAGAAGTAGATGCTGTATTAAAACAAGACGGTACTACACTTGTTATGGTTAACTCAGTTTGCGGTTGTGCCGGAGGTATTGCACGTCCAGCTGCTGAACATTCATTACATTATGATAAACTACCTGATCGCTTAGTTTCAGTCTTTGCAGGACAAGATAAAGAAGCGACACAACAAGCGAGAGATTATTTTGAAGGTTATGCTCCTTCGAGTCCATCATTTGCGTTAGTTAAAGATGGTAAAATTGCTGAAATGATTGAACGTCATCAAATAGAAGGCCATGACATTATGGATGTTATTACACAGCTTCAAAATTTATTCGAAAAATATTGTGAAGAACGATAAGAGGTAAAGCAGATGATGCGTTTTAATCCCTATAAAATAGGATTTAGAACGATAAAGACTGCTG
Organism: Staphylococcus sp. HMSC65H10; assembly: GCF_001839185.1. Lineage (NCBI taxonomy): Bacteria > Bacillati > Bacillota > Bacilli > Caryophanales > Staphylococcaceae > Staphylococcus > Staphylococcus sp. HMSC65H10. The sequence goes on from NZ_KV840311.1 coordinate 20,276, forward strand.
TAGGAATGGCACTTGGAATAATTATTGCCAAATTAATTGGTTTAGATAATTTTTCTTCAAGTGCCATTTTAGTTGTTTTATGTATTAAACATACAAAAGTACATTCCCTACAAGCAATTGTTTCTCGTTTTGTATCCTGTATTCTTATATTGATATTAGGATCTATCGTTTTTAGTTTGCTTGGTCAAAATGCAATTGTATTAGGTTTAATCGTATTATTCTTTATACCTTTAACAGTAGTATTAGGGGTACAAGAAGGTATTATTACAAGTTGCGTTATATTGCTACATGTTTTTAATGCTAAAGTTATTGATTTACATTTATTTATCAATGAAGTTTTACTGTTAATCGTTGGCTTAGGTATCGCTTTTATTATGAACTTAATTATGCCAAGTCTAGATAAACAATTAAAAGAATATAAACATAAAATAGAGAAACAGTTTACTGAGACTTTCAATACATTCAGTAAATCATGTTTTGATTTAGATTATCCAGTAGATGTGCCACTCAAAAACATTGAACTCGAAATCCAAAAAGCGAAATCTTATGCGTTCAGAGACGTAAAAAATCACTTTGTTCGTAACGAAAACTCTTATTATCATTATTTTGATATGAGAGAAGAACAATTGGAAATAATAGAGCGTATTGAACACCTGCTGAAGAATATAAAATCAGAAGATAAAATGATGCACCGTTTAGGTAATTTGTTTGCTGAAATAGCTAAGAACGTTAATAGTAATGATTATACTGCGATGCGTCTGTATTCACTTTATGATTTACATATTGATCTTTATGATCAATCTCTGCCTCAGTCGAAAGAAGCCTTAATCAATCGTGCAAACGAAATACAAATTGTTAGTGAACTAGAACGTTATTTACAAATTAAATCTCATTTTGGATCGTTAAAATTATACGATGAAATATAAAAAAACGAGGGTGATCTTTTTTACAGATCATCCTCATTTTTTATTACTGCATCAATGGTGCTAAACTTGATAATATCAGTGCAACGATTACTGCTACCAACATAACGATGATAACAACTTTTGAGACTTTGCCTTTAAACACGTTATTCTCCTCCAGATAAACTTTCTTCTTAATTATAAATATAGTACTTTATTTTAAATCAATATGGTTATGTTTTCAACTTGACGCTTACAAATTATTATATCATGATTTTAACCTATTTTTTAGAACATATATGTTTTACAAAGCAGATAAATCGTATACACTAAACATAGTATAGGAAGGGGTTAGAACATGATTAACGAACAACGTTTACTAGAAACATTTTTAGAATTGGTACAAATCGACTCAGAAACAGGTCATGAAGAAATCATTCAACCAATTCTTAAAGAAAAATTTGAAAGTTTAGGTTTAACAGTAAAAGAAGATAATGCAGGTGAGCAGCCTGATTTAGGTGCAAACAACTTAATCTGTACACTTGCGGCAACAGAAAATCACAATAAAACCCAAAAAATTTATTTTACAAGTCATATGGATACAGTTGCACCTGGTATTGGCGTTAAACCTATCATCAAAGATGATGGATATATCTATTCAGATGGTACAACTGTACTAGGCGCAGATGACAAAGCAGGGATTGCTGCTTTACTTGAATTAATTCAAGTATTAAAAGAAAATCAAATCCCACATGGCCAAATTCAATTTGTTATCACAGTAGGTGAAGAGTCTGGTTTACTAGGTGCTAAGGCGCTTAATCCTGAATTATTAGATGCACAATTTGGATACGCAGTAGATGCTAGTGCACCAATTGGAACAACTGTATTGGGTGCACCTACACAGATGAAACTTAGTGCAGTAATTCATGGTAAAAAAGCACATGCCAGCACACCGGATAAAGGTGTAAGTGCTATTAATGTTGCGGCGAAAGCAGTCAGTAAAATGAAGTTAGGTAAAATCGATGATGAAACAACTGCCAATATCGGTAGTTTTACTGGCGGTTCAGCAACGAATATAGTCGCTGACGAAGTCACATTACATGCGGAAGCCAGATCACATGACAATAACAAAATCGAAGCCCAAATCAACCATATGAAACAAGTATTTGAAGAAACTGCTGAAGCTTATGGTTGCAGTGCTGATGTATTTACAAGTAAAAGTTATCAAGGTTTTAAAGTAGCTGAAGATGCTAAAGTGACACAATATGCAGTAAAAAGTGCACAAAGTTTAGGATTAAGTGGAAATACAGTGGTTGCCGGAGGCGGCTCTGATGGTAATATTATCAACGCATTAGGTATTCCAACTGTGATTATTGGTATCGGATATCAAAATATCCATACAACTGAAGAAAGAATGGAAATTCAATCTTTAAATTTATTAGCTGAACAACTACTTAAAATTGTAGAATTAACCAGCGATTGATTTTAAGCTTGAATAAGTGAGCAGGAACGCTAATTGTGATACAATAAAATAGAAAATTTTTATCAAAGAGAGGTAAGTAATATGACGCAACAAATTGGTGTAGTCGGTTTAGCCGTAATGGGTAAAAACCTAGCTTGGAATATTGAATCTCGTGGCTATACAGTCTCAGTTTATAACCGCTCAAAAGAAAAAACTGACACAATGGTCGAAGAATCAAAAGGCAAAAATATTCACCCAACTTATTCTTTAGAAGAATTTGTGAATTCACTTGAACGTCCACGTAAAATTCTTTTAATGGTTAAAGCAGGTCCGGCAACGGATGCGACAATCGAAGGTTTATTACCATTATTAGATGATGGTGATATTTTAATCGATGGTGGTAATACAAACTATCAAGATACGATTCGTCGTAACAAAGCATTAGCAGAAAGCGGCATTAACTTTATTGGTACAGGTGTATCAGGAGGAGAAGTAGGCGCATTGACTGGTCCTTCAATCATGCCTGGTGGTCAAAAAGAAGCATATGACAAAGTTGCTGATATCTTAGAAGCAATTTCTGCTAAAGCTGACGATGGTGCGCCTTGTGTAACATACATTGGTCCAGACGGTGCAGGACATTACGTTAAAATGGTACACAATGGTATCGAATATGCTGACATGCAATTAATCGCTGAAAGTTATGCATTAATGAAAGATGCATTGCATATGTCACATACTGAAATCGCAAATACATTCAAAGAATGGAATGCAGGCGAACTTGAAAGTTACTTAATTGAAATTACTGGTGAAATCTTCAACAAACTTGATGAAGACGGTTCCCCATTAGTTGAAAAAGTAATGGATAAAGCAGGTCAAAAAGGTACTGGTAAATGGACTTCTATTAATGCATTAGAGCTAGGTGTACCATTAACAATTATTACTGAATCTGTATTCGCACGCTTTATCTCATCAATGAAAGATGAGCGCGTCGCTGCTTCTAAAGAATTAACTGGCCCATCACCAAAATTTGAAGGTAATAAAGATGAGTTCTTAGAAAAAATCCGTAAGGCGCTTTATATGAGTAAAATCTGTTCATATGCACAAGGTTTTGCGCAAATGCGTAAAGCAAGTGAAGAAAACGAATGGAACTTACAACTTGGCGATTTAGCTATGATTTGGAGAGCAGGTTGTATTATTCGTGCACAATTCTTACAAAAAATTAAAGAGGCATATGATAATAATCCAGAATTACAAAACTTATTATTAGATCCTTATTTCAAAGAGATCGTAACAAATTATCAATCAGCATTACGTGATGTTGTTGCTGAAAGTGTTGCAAATGGTGTTCCTACACCTGGATTTGCTGCGAGCATTAATTACTTTGACAGCTATCGTTCAGAAAACTTACCAGCAAACTTAATTCAAGCACAACGTGACTACTTCGGTGCGCACACTTATCAACGTAAAGACCAAGAAGGTACATTCCATACACATTGGGCCGAAGAAAAATAATTTTATAAATCTATAAAAAGCACACTATCAGATTATCATTTCTGATAGTGTGCTTTTCACTTTAATTATTCATCTAAATCAACAGGCAACCATAATTGAATTTTTGTAAAAGGATTGTCGAAGGAAATATCAAATGGATAAACTTCTACATACAAAGCTTCAGTTTCATAAGGCATCGTCAGCTGCAATCTTGTTTCAATATAGTGCCATGCTTCATTAACCGCAAAATCAATCTCACCTTGTAAATTAAACTTAGCATATTGTCTAGAGGGTAAAAATCGACTTTCTAAATGAGCGGGGTACCGTTCGCTTGGTACACCTATAAACAATTCAACACCATTTTCCAGTGGGCATTTTACAACAAATAGTTCATGAGGACTTACATCGTTATAACGTTCAAGTTCTTTAATTTTACCATCTACTAATAAATCCTCTAAAAAATCAGCAACAAGAAATGGATTGCTTAAGTCCTCTGTATTCACAAATTTAGCATAACCGACTAATGCGTGATCCTTAGATTTTTCTAATCTATACGTATAAGGTGGACGATCCGTTGTTGCTATTCTTAAATATAATCTTTCTTGCATTTTCAACTCATCTTGCTTCAGCTTTGCTTGAATAGGGGAAATGCCATGATAATCACTAAATGCATTAGCAAAATCATTTGTATCTTCATAATGATACTTTTTAGCGATATCTACTAAACGAAAAGCCCCTACAATCACATCTTCAGCTGCTTTCGTTAATTTTCTAGCTTCTGCATACTCACTAGGAGATAAGCCGACAACCATTTTAAAAGACTGATCTAGATGCATGGGAGAAAGGCCAACGTAATCGCTTAAATCTTGCAAATGAAAAGGCTCATAAACACGGTCCTCAATATAAACAATGGCCTGTTGTATTTGCTTGATAACGTCCAAACTGCTCACTCCTAAAATAACTATTGTCCTATATTATACCGTATTCTTCTATGACTTTCCTACAAAAAGACGTTAAAAAAACAAGACAGTATCAATGTTGTGACACTGTCTTGTCTTCATAAATTTAAACTGATATTAATGTATATCGTCCCACCAGTGGAATCCATCACGACTTAATAACAATTCACTTGTTAATGGACCGTTAGTACCTGATTTATAGTTAGGGAAGTCAGGTTCAACTTGATCCCATTCTTCTTGAATTGCATCAACATATTTCCAAGTTGATTTTAATTCTTCCCAGTGTGTAAAGTTTGTTGCATCACCTTTTAAGCAGTCGAACAATAAGTTCTCATAGGCGTCAACAGTATTCATTTTATCTTGTGCACTCATTGAGTATGATAGTTGAACTGGTTCAGTTTCAATACCTTGTACGTTCTTCTTCGCATTTAAATGAATAGAAACACCTTCATTAGGTTGGATGTTAATAACCAATAAGTTGGAATCTAAATGCTTATCTTTTTCGTAATATAAATTCATAGGTACTTCTTTAAATTCAACCACGACTTGAATAGATTTACGTTTCATTCGTTTACCAGTACGGATGTAGAATGGTACACCAGCCCAACGGAAGTTATCAATCATGACTTTACCTGAAACAAAAGTAGGTGTGATTGAGTCTTCGCTGACACGATCTTCTTCACGATAGCTTTTAACATACTTGCCATCAATTTCACCAGCATCATATTGACCACGTACAAAGTTTGTACGAACCGCTTCAGAATCCAATGGTTGCAACGACTTCAACACTTTCACTTTTTCCGCACGGATATCTGCACTATTTAAACTGATCGGCGGTTCCATCGCTAACAACGCCACCATTTGAAGCATATGGTTTTGGAACATATCTTTCAATGCACCGCTAGATTCATAATACCCTCCACGGTCTTCAACACCTAAAATCTCAGATGAAGTCACTTGAATATTTGAAATGTATTTATTGTTCCATAAAGGTTCAAACATCGCATTCGCAAATCGTAACACTTCGATGTTTTGTACCATATCCTTACCAAGATAATGGTCAATACGGTAAATTTCATTTTCTTTAAATGATTTTCTAATTTGTTTGTTTAATTTTTCAGCTGAAGCCAAATCACTGCCGAATGGTTTTTCAATTACAAGGCGTTTGAATCCTCTTGTCTTAGTTAAACCAGATGATTTTAAGTAATCCGTAACTAAACCAAAGAAATTAGGGGCCATAGCTAAGTAGAATAGGCGATTTCCTTGTAAGCCGAATTCTGAATCGAGTTGATTACTAAACTGCAATAAATCATCATAGCTTTGTTCTTCGCTGACATCATGTTTGAAGTAAAATACATGTTCCATAAATTGATCAAGGTGTTTTGTATCTTTTACATGAGCTTGAATAGATGACTTAACTTGGTTGCGAAAATGCTCATTCGAATAGTCACGACGGCCAATACCAATGATTGCAACATGTTCATCTAAATTATCTTGTTGGTATAAATGGAATAGTGAAGGGAACAGCTTTCGATGACTTAAATCACCAGTTGCTCCAAAAATTGTAATCAAACATGGTATATGCTTTCTTTTATTACTCAAGATTCAAAACCTCAATTCTATATTAGATATGCTATTATTATAAACTATGAAGAATTAATGTAACACATTTATGCTTAAATTTCTTCGTGTTTGTCATTTTAGATATGGTACACTAACGTGTAGAGAGGAGCGTTATAATGGAAATTACATTTTTAGGTACTGGAGCGGCGTTGCCAACCAAAGAACGCAATACACAAGCAATAGCGCTCAACTTAGAACCCTATTCAAATTCAATATGGCTATTCGATGTAGGAGAAGGAACGCAACATCAAATCTTGCATCATTCGATTAAACTCGGAAAAGTAGACCATATTTTCATCACCCATATGCATGGTGATCATATATTCGGCTTACCCGGCTTATTAACAAGCCGTTCTTTCCAAGGAGGGGAAGATAAACCCTTAACAATCATTGGGCCAAGAGGTATTAAAAGCTATGTTGAAATGACATTACAAGCCTCATTATCTAAATTAAATTATCCAATTACATTTTTAGAAATTGATGAACAATTACATTACCATCACGAAGGTTTTACAATCAGTGCATATGCTTTGAATCATGGTGTACCATCATTCGGCTACCGTATTGAAGCACCAACCACACCTGGTAAAATAGATGTCGCTGCATTAAAAGCTATCGGTATGGAACCAGGACCAAAATACCAAGAAGTCAAAGAACAAAATACTTTTGTATTCAACAATCAAACTTATGACTCATCACAATTTAAAGGTTCAGATAAAATAGGTCCTAAAATCGCAATATTCGGCGATACCATGCCTTGTAAAAATGAATATTTACTTTCTGAAGATGTTGACGTGATTGTTCATGAAGCTACATATATTGATGGTGATAGAACATTAGCGGATAGTCATCATCATAGCCATATTTCAGATGTATTAAAACTATTAGAAGATTCTCATGCGAAACAAGCATTGTTGAATCATATTAGTAACCGTTATAACCTGAGTGATATCGATGTGTTGTATGCTGAATTACAAGAGCATTATCCACATTTAAAATTTAAATTCGTAAGAGACTTTGATGCGTTTGAAATATAAAAATGCTGAGGCAGATAATTTAACTGTCTCAGCATTTCTTTTATCAATTTTAACTTATTCGTCGTTCGATAACTCTTTACTTCTTTTTACTGCCGCATTGAAGCAATCTTCGAAAATACTTTCAATATCGTGTTGAGCTAAAGCATCTAAGCCTGCTTGCGTCGTTCCACCTTTAGAAGTCACGTTTTGTCTTAATTGTTCCATACTTAAATCAGAACGCTCAATCATTTTTCCAGTTCCGATTATCAAGTTACGTATAGATTCTTCAACTTCTTCTTTATCTAAACCAAGTCTGACACCCGCTTCTACATATTGTTCAAACACATGATACAAGAAAGCAGGGCCGCTGCCAGTAATCGCAGTGACTTGATGCAACGCATCTTCTTGAACTTCAATTTCTGAACCAAACGCATGGACAATATCAATAACTTGTTTTCTATCTTCTTGCTTATAGTTTTCTGAGAAACTGATACCTGTGACTGAATGACCGACTTGTGCGTTCGTATTAGGCATAATACGTGCAATTGGGTTATCATGGTCAAGTTGTTTTCTGATATACTGTATCGAGATACCAGCCATGATGGAAATAAATCTATTTTTATCTGTAATATATGGACGGATTCTATCAGCTAATGCTTCAAAATCATAGGGTTTCGTTCCTAAAAAGACAAAGTCAGCATCTGCTAATAATGCGGCGTCATCATAACTATAATTAACGCCTAATTCGTCAGCATAGCCTTTTAAGACCGCTTCATTAGAACGGTTTGTAATATAAATATCATTAGGATCGATTACTTCAGATGCAATTATTCCTGCAAAAATAGCATGAGCCATGTTGCCTGAACCATAGAATACAATTTTCATATTTTGAATAGCACTCCCTATATTTTGATAATTGATACACTTATCATAGCAATATCAATCATTTTGCACAACAATGTTAATTTGAGGCTATAATTTCAACGGATATACAACTCATACAGAGCGGAGGATTATAATGCAACAGATAATAGGAAAGCATTTTATCGTAACAGGAGGCACGAGTGGACTTGGCTATGCACTTACGCAACAACTTTTAGCCAAAGGTGCTCATGTGACTTTACTAGTAAGAAACATAGAAAAATTTAATGAAACACATTTTCCAGTCAATCAACACTTATTAGATTCAAAGTATTGTGATTTAAATGATGCAACAGATATTCATCAACTCACATTTTCAAAACCAATCGATGGATTTATACATAGTGCAGGGTTGGGATATTTTAAACCTATACTGCAACATAGTGAACAGGAAATGATAGAAACGTATACCATTAATGTCCTTCATTTCAACTTATTATTATCTCAACTTGCACCTTATTTTACACAACATCCTTTTATAGTCGGTATCAGTAGTTTAGCAGCTTTTTCTACCCAAACAGCAAGTGGTCACTACGCAGCGAGTAAAGCAGGATTTAATCAAGTATTAAACACATTAAGATTGGAACAGCCAGATTATCAAGTGACAGTAGTAAATGCAGGACCGATACGTACACCATTTCATGCTAAAGCAGATCCTACACTAAATTATGCTGCACAAGTTGATAAGTTTATGTTAGATCCTAATGTACTAGCGAGAGATATCATTTCTGCGATGTTAAAAGGAAAGGCTGAAGTTAATCGCCCTAAATGGTTGCACAAACTTTTGAAAATCTATCAATTATCACCAAGAACACTTGAAAGGTTGGCACCGCAATTATTTAATAATAAAAACTCATAATAAAAAGACTTGTCATATCCGTCCAAAATAGTTCTCAGTAACAACGTTACGTTATTTTGAGGAGATGACAAGTCTTATTCATTTATATTCCTATTTATGATTTAGTGGTTTAGTTGAGATGATTTGTATAATGCAAATCTTTTACGCGTTCTTTTGCGGCATGTAAACGTGTTAAATCCACATGTGTTTGATAATTCTTCACGTTTTCTTCTAGTTGTTCAACACTACTAGCACCTGCCACAATTGAACCTAAAACGTCTTGTGTTAATAAGTAATTGAAAGTGAGTGCTGATAAATTATTTTCAATTTCTTTAAGCGATGCGACTGTACTGCCAAGTTCTTGATAACTATAATCAAAAATACCATCCGCAAATTTTTGGTCTAACGCTGTATTGCTTTCAGCTGTCAGTAACCCTTTAAATAATGGTCCACGCGCGAGCATTTTAACACCTTTTTGATGTGCTTGTTGAATTAAATCTTCAGGACGATTATCAATCAAATTATACTGTGCCATCCAAGTGTCAATTTGACTGTGCTCTAAATAATATTTAATAACATTAGGGCGAATAGAAGAGATACCATAGGCACGAATTAATCCTTCTTGTTTTAATTCGTCAAAAGCACTGATTGTTTCATCAAGCGGATCTTCAATTGTTCCGCCATGTAATTGATATAAATCTATTTGATCGACACCTAAGTTTTTTAATGATTGTTTGACACTTTCTTTGATGTGTTTCTTAGAAGGATCCCAAAATGTCGTACCATCTGGTTGAAGGTGGTTACCGACTTTGGTTCCGATAACGATATCTTCTGAGTTTTGATACGGTTTCAAAATTTCTCCTACTAACTTTTCATTGATGCCTTTGTCATACATGTCTGCTGTATCAAAATATGTTATTCCTAATTCAATGGCACGTTCGATAATGGCTTGTGCATGTTTCTTTTCTGTACCAAGACTCATACACCCTAAACCTAATTCAGAAATCTCTAAACCGCTATTCAAAACATTCTTTTGCATGTTGTGACTCCTTTCGATACACTTTAATTGTCTAACACTGCTAGTTTATCAGTATTTCAATATAGTTAAAAGGAACGTGATTCAAATGGATTTAACAGAGAAAACATTAAATAAACAAACTATCTACAAAGGTAAAATTATTGAAGTAGATGTAGATGAAGTACAATTACCAAATGGCAAGACTTCAAAACGTGAAATTGTTAATCACACAGGTGCAGTTGCAGTATGTGCATTAACTAACGAAAACAAAGTAGTTTTCGTTAAACAATATCGTAAACCGATTGAACAAGTATTGTTAGAAATCCCAGCAGGCAAGTTAGAAAAAGGGGAAGAACCAAAATCAGCAGCTTTACGAGAATTAGAGGAAGAAACAGGTTATAAAGCGAATAGTTTAGAATTGATTGCTGATATTTATACCTCTCCTGGATTCGCAAATGAGAAAATCGCTATTTATTTCACTGACGATTTAGTAAAAGGCGAGGTCCATCTAGACCCAGATGAATTTGTTGAACAAGTAGAGTTGAGTCTCGGTGAAATCAATGATTTAGTACAAAATCATAAAATTGAAGATGCCAAAACTTTAATCGCGTTACAACACGTATTATCACATTATAATCATTCTAAATAACAAATGAGAATGTGTTGCAATTTGCCTCAAATACTGGTAATTTATAGATGAGTCATTAAGTTACATTACAATGATAATAATTATTAGTAGAGGAGTGAGGCTTCCGTGGAAGAACGTTTAAAACGCGTGAAGCAACAGTTACAAAAATCATCCTACAAATTAACTCCACAACGTGAAGCAACGTTAAGAGTGCTTATTGAAAACGAAGAAGATCATCTCAGTGCAGAAGATGTCTATTTAAAAGTAAAAGACAAAGCACCAGAAATTGGTTTAGCAACTGTCTATCGTACTTTAGAACTGCTTGCTGAACTTAAAATCGTCGATAAAATCAACTTTGGCGATGGCGTTTCACGTTTCGACTTGAAAAAAGAAGGCGAAAAGCACTTCCATCATCATCTTGTATGTATGGAATGTGGTAAAGTTGAAGAAATTGTCGAAGACTTATTGCCAAAAGTCGAAGAAAGAGTAGAATCTGAATTTTATTTCAAAATTTTAGACCACCGTTTGACATTTCATGGTATTTGTCGTGAGTGCCAACAAAAGAAAAAAGAGAGTTAGTTTAGGTTAGAAGGTGAACGGATTGGAAACGAATTTTCAAAATATTATTGAGGAATATTTAAAGTTCATCCAAATTGAAAAAGGTTTAAGTGTTAACACCATTGGCGCCTATCGTCGTGATTTAAATAAATATAAAGCCTATTTAGAATTAAAAAAGGTTAAACATATAGATTTTATTGATAGAGAGACGATTCAACAATGTTTAGGATATTTACACGATGAGGGTCATTCCGCAAAATCAATCGCACGCTTTATCTCCACTGTTCGAAGCTTCCATCAATTTGCGCTCAGAGAACGCTATGCCGCAAAAGACCCGACAGTTTTAATTGAAACTCCGAAATATGAACGCAGATTACCAGATGTGTTAGATGTCGATGATGTTTTAGCGTTGTTAGAAACGCCGAATTTAGGAAAAAACAACGGCTATCGTGACAGAACTATTCTAGAGTTGCTTTATGCAACGGGTATGCGTGTAACAGAGTTGATTCATGTCAGAGTCGAGGATGTCAATCTGATTATGGGCTTTGTCCGCGTATTCGGTAAAGGAAGCAAAGAGCGGATTATCCCTTTAGGTGAAACGGTGATTGATTATTTGAAAAAGTATATCGAAACTGTTCGTCCGCAATTATTAAAGCGTACAGTTACGGACGTACTCTTTTTAAATATGCACGGCAAACCTTTATCACGACAAGGAATATGGAAACTCATTAAACAATACGGTGTCCAAGCCAATATATCTAAAAAGCTGACACCCCATTCATTACGTCATTCATTTGCGACACATTTACTAGAAAATGGGGCAGATTTAAGAGCAGTTCAAGAGATGTTAGGACATTCTGATATTTCAACTACACAACTTTATACGCATGTTTCGAAATCTCAAATCAGAAAAATGTACAACGAATTCCACCCACGTGCATGAGCCATGATCATTTGGTTCATGCACTATTTTTTATGTTTCAAATGATTTTGTTTTAATGCTTCTAATCTTGCTTGTTCAACTTCATGACGATCTCTTAACAAGTGATGGTCGCAGATATAAGGAAGTGTATTAATTTGATGCATGATTGCATAATCAGGATAAATGCGTTTGATTTGTTTTTTTATTGTTGAGAGTAAAGGTAATTCTACTGGTTTAAATAGTAGCTCCTGATTAGTACTTTCAATTAACTCACGTAATAACATTAGATAACTTCTGCTTTCTAATCCTAATTGATCTAATTTAGCATAATTCGCATGAGCAACTCGATTAGCACGATTAAATAATGTATGTGCACCTTTATAATTTGTGCGTCTATAGTGATAGCATCCGGTCGCACACAAAATTAAACTCACTACAGCGTCTTGTTTCGTGAAATGAGATTGAGCTTTCCATGCGTCTTCTAAAATATCATGGCACAAAAAATAATGTTGTTTAGTGTGGAACTGATAGTAAAACTCGATTAATGCTTGTTTCATCTGTTAAGCGCTCCTTGTTTCTCGTTTAATTCTTATAATGATTGATGTATAATATTGTACTGAATGACAAATGCGACTTGCAATTAAAGGAGATACAAATGGATGTACGAAGTTAAACTAGATGCTTTTAATGGGCCGCTCGATTTATTATTACACTTGATACATAAATATGAAATTGATATTTATGATATTCCCATGAAAGCTTTAACCGAACAATATATGAATTATATTCATGCGATGAAACAATTAGAAATTAATATTGCAAGTGAATACCTAGTTGTAGCATCAGAGCTGCTTATGATTAAAAGCAAAATGTTATTGCCGCAACAACCAGATCTAGAAGATGAAGACTTAGACGATCCTCGTGAAGATCTAGTAGGAAGATTAATAGAATATCAAAACTACAAAGAATATACTGAATTTCTAAATGAAATGAAAGTTCAAAGGGAACAGTACTATAGTAAACATCCAACTGACTTAAGTCATTTAGAAACTGCAGAATTATGGGATGAAAACCATACGATTGACCTGACTGAATTAATTATGGCGTATCAACGTATCAAGACTAGAGCTTCATTTGACACGCCGAGACAAGTTACTATCCAAAAAGAAACATTTACGATTGAACAAGCGTCAACACAAGTGTCTGAACGTTTGGCAAAAGCAACGTCATTTAATTTCTTCAGTTTGTTCACTTTTAAAGAGACAACAGAGCATGTCGTTACACATTTTCTAGCAATTTTAGAATTGTCTAAATCAGGCATTATTCAAATTACACAAGATAAAGAATTCGCAGACATTAATATAACTCGAGGTGTAAATTATGGCGCTTAAGCAAATCGGAATATTAGAAGGTTTATTATATACAGCAGGGGATGAGGGGTTAGAAATAACTCAGCTGCAAGACATATTAGATATCTCTGAGGAAGAATTGCTTGCATTAGTAGCTGACTATGAATCACCCGGACTCATGATTCATCAATATGGAAACACATTAGTTCTGACAACTAAACAAGCATTAGCTGATTATATCGAACAACTTGTGAAGCAACAATCTAATATGAAACTGTCTCAAGCAGCCATGGAAGTCCTTTCAATCATTGCTTACAACCAACCTGTCACAAGAAGTGATATTGAAGTCATACGAGGAATTAATTCTGATGGTGCTGCCAAAACATTGATTGCTAGAGGGTTAATCGAAGCTAAAGATGAAGACAATTCAAGAAGCCAACAATTATATACTACGCCGTTATTCTTAAATGTATTCGGCATGAAAAATATAGATGAATTACCAACGACCGAAGAAGAGGAAGAAGAAATAGAATCATTCTTCAACAATTTAATTAACCAAAAAGGAGATAATAATGAGTAAAGAATTAGAGAGATTACAAAAGCGTATCGCAAATAGCGGTTATACGTCTAGAAGAAAAGCAGAAACATTAATTACAGAAGGTAAAGTTAAAGTGAACGGGGAAACTGTAACTGAATTAGGTACTAAAGTAAAACCTTCAGATAATGTTGAAGTTGAAGGCGTTAAATTAGAACAAGAAGACAAACTTTATATTTTATTCTACAAACCAGCACAAGTTATCACAAGTGTATCTGATGATCGAGGCAGAACAGTCGTAACTGATTATTTCGAAGACTTAGAAACACGTATTTATCCAGTTGGCCGTTTAGACTACGATACATCTGGATTGCTTATCTTAACTAATGATGGCGAGTTTACAAACTTAATGACACATCCTCGTTATAAAATTAAAAAGAAATATGTAGCTAAATTAAAAGGTTATTTGATGCGCGATGAAGTGAAACAACTTGAAAAAGGAATTCAATTAGAAGACGGAAAAACACATCCAGCAGAAGTTAAAATTAAAAATCAAGATAAAGAAAAAAATACAACACTTGTTGAAATTACAATTTCAGAAGGTAGAAATCGACAAGTACGTCGTATGTTCGAACATTTCGGTCATGAAGTAACAAAATTGACGCGTATTGAAATGGGTGGTCTGACATTAAAAGGCTTGAACGCTGGAGAAGGACGTGTCTTAACGCCACATGAAGTGAAAAAACTTCGCAATTTAGCCGCAAATGGTTAAAACTTGTAGCAACAGCATAAAAGTTTGTGAAATTATGCACAAATTATGTTAATCTATTTTTATTCACAAGGTTACAATTAACTTGTTGATATATGCTTATGTTATAATATGCTTTGTAGTGAAAAATCGTCTTTTTTTACAACCTTTATATATAATAAAAATACGAAGACGATACTCAAATTATTAAATCCGAGAAAGTTATGACAGATATTTTATCAATACAGGAAATCATTCATGATGTTTATGATGTTTTAGGACTTGTCTGTCTATACTTATTGGACAACTATTGTTGAATGCTCATATGGGAGGTACATAAAATTATGACAAAAATTCTTGTCGTTGATGATGAAGAAAGAATTCGCAGACTATTAAAATTATATTTAGAACGAGAATCTTTTGATATCGAAGAAGCTCGAGACGGCAAAGAAGCATTAGATTTAGCTTTAAATCATGACTATGCTTGTATCTTGTTAGACTTGATGCTTCCCGAAATCGATGGTATTGAAGTTGCAAACCGTTTGAGAGAGTACAAAGAAACTCCAATCATTATGTTAACTGCAAAAGGGGAAGAAACGAACCGTGTAGAAGGATTTGAATCAGGTGCAGATGATTATATCGTCAAACCATTCTCTCCAAGAGAAGTCGTACTTAGAGTAAAAGCTTTATTACGACGCACGCTAACAGCAACTTCAGATCAAAATGAACCACATGCTAGAGATTTAATAGAATTTAAGCATTTGGTTATTGATAATGATGCACACCGTGTACTTGCAGATGGTACACAAGTCAATTTAACACCTAAAGAATACGAATTATTAATTTTCTTAGCGAAAACACCTAACAAAGTATTCGACCGTGAACAATTATTAAAAGATGTTTGGCATTATGAGTTCTATGGAGACTTGCGTACTGTAGATACTCATGTTAAACGACTCAGAGAAAAATTAAACCGTGTCTCAAAAGATGCAGCTCAAATGATTCAAACTGTATGGGGCGTTGGTTATAAATTTGAGGTCGACAACAACGATGAAACGACTCAATAATGTCGTCATAAAACTGTGGTTAACTATTATTTTAATAGTAACGACAGTTTTAATTTTACTTAGTGCTGCATTAATCACATTCATCCAACAGTATTATACGCAAGATACTGAACATTCTTTAGTCAACGATGCACATCGTATCAGTAATCTGCTAGAGGAGTCAGATAATAAATCATTAGCTATCAAACATAGTAAAATGCTTATCGAAGGCCCAAGCGGTTTGATTATAATGAAAAATAAAAAGGATGAATATTATAACTCACATTCAAAATTCAAAGAACAAATGATGGATGTGATTCAAAAAGATAAAGACTTTGCGCAAGTATTCGACAATAAACAAAAAGCATCTGAACATATTAAAATGACTGTTGATGGTCAAAAACATACGTATGTTTTAGTAGGATATCCAACAAAAGTTGATAACACACATCCTAATGGTGCAGTCTTTATTTACCAAGACCTAAAAAGCATCGATGATACAAATAATGTTATTACCATTATCATACTTGTTACAGCGGTTATTTTCTTAATCGTGACCACTGTATTCGCTTTCTTCTTATCATCACGAATCACAAAACCGCTTCGCCAACTCAGAACCCAAGCAACCGGCGTTTCTAAAGGCAATTATTCTTTAGTGAACGATATTCATACAAAAGATGAAATAGGTGAACTCGCACACTCATTCAACCTGATGAGCAATGAAATCCAACGTCATATTGATGAAATCTCAGCTTCTAAAAATATTAGAGAAAGTTTAATCAATTCGATGGTTGAAGGTGTATTGGGTATTAATGAAAATAGGGAAATCATCCTATCTAACCAACTCGCTCAGCAAATGGAAAATGAGCTTGATGGAGAAAACAAAGCATTATTCGTTGAACAAATGAATAATACTTTCACAGATAAGGAAACACAGTTTGAAGAATATGAAGTCAATAACCGTTATTATGTGGTAATTATGAGTTATATTGATCAATTCCAACCAAACGGCAGCAGTGGTATTGTCGCAATCATTCGAGATATGACAAATGAACACAAACTGGATCAAATGAAAAAAGACTTTATTGCGACAGTTTCACATGAACTCAGAACACCAATTGCCTTATTGCAAGGTTATACGGAATCGATTGTAGACGGTGTAGTTTCAGAACCTGAAGAAATTAGAGATTCGCTTTCTATTGTCTTAGATGAGACACAACGTTTGAATCGATTAGTCAATGAGTTGTTAAATGTTGCGAGAATGGATGCTGAAGGCTTATCTATTCACAAAGAAGTGCAACCTATCAGCCAATTGCTTGATCGCATGCAGTTGAAATATCGTCAACAAGCAAGTGAATTAGAAATTGATATAGATCTCGCGCCAGAGACACACAACCAATTATGGTTCTATGATTCGGATCGAATGGAACAAGTACTTACAAACCTAGTCGATAATG
The DNA here is from genome assembly GCF_001839185.1 of Staphylococcus sp. HMSC65H10. Classification (NCBI taxonomy): domain Bacteria; kingdom Bacillati; phylum Bacillota; class Bacilli; order Caryophanales; family Staphylococcaceae; genus Staphylococcus; species Staphylococcus sp. HMSC65H10. The sequence goes on from NZ_KV840311.1 coordinate 37,749, forward strand.
CGACAAGATATACTGGTCCTGGAGATTCCATTAAAATCACAACTGGCGAAGATGATAATTACGATATTTTATATATCTCAGATACTGGCAGTGGTATTGCACCTGAACATGTAGAATTAGTTTTCGATAGATTCTATAAAGTAGATGCTTCTAGAAAACGCGGCAAAGAGGGAACAGGACTTGGTCTATTCATCAGTCGTATGATTATAGAAGCACAAGAAGGTACAATTAATTTAACGAGTGAATTAGGTAAAGGCACGACTTTCATTATTAAATTACCAAAACCACATCATCATGAAGCATAATCATTTAACTTGGGCGTTTCGCCCAAGTTTTTTTATTTTCCTAGTTAAGCAATCGGATTGAACTTTTAAGATAAATCGGCTACAATAAATAGGAAAATAAAATATTAATGAAATTCATCTTCGGGATCGGGTGCAATTCCCAACCGGCAGTAATTTAAGCCTGCGACCTGTATTTATCGATTGATAGATATGGCTGATCTAGTGAGATTCTAGAGCCGACAGTATAGTCTGGATGGGAGAAGATGGAGGGTTTATTTGTTGTGCAATGAAATCCTCCTATTCACGTAGATGAATGGAAGGAGCCTTTATGAATCAACAAAACAACAAACGTTTCATCGTCATAAGTATGTTGAGTGCAATTGCTTTTATTTTGATGTTTATCAAATTTCCTTTACCATTTTTGCCTCCGTACTTAACTTTAGATTTTAGTGATGTACCTGCATTATTAGCAACCTTTATTTTTGGACCTATAGCAGGCATCATCGTCGAATTGATTAAAAACTTATTGAATTTCTTATTTAACATGGGAGATCCAATTGGGCCTTTAGCAAACTTTGTAGCAGCAGTAAGTTTATTATTAACTGCGTACTATGTCAGCAAAGCCGTTAAAAGCCGCTTCAATATCATCATTGGCCTCATTGTAGGTACAATCGTCATGACATTGGTATTAAGTGTTTTAAACTACTTCGTATTATTACCGCTATACGGTATGATTATGAACTTAAGCGATGTCATGAAAAACTTAAAAATCATAATAGTATCTGGTATTATACCGTTCAATATTATTAAAGGTATCGTAGTATCTATCGTTTTCTTATTGTTATATAAACGATTAAAGAAAGCACTGCGTTATTAATAACAAACTAAAGAAACGGGGTCGGGACATAAATGTTCTGACTTCTAATAA
>NZ_KV840312.1:0-1487 GCF_001839185.1 Staphylococcus sp. HMSC65H10
GGCTCTATAATAAATTCGGTTGATGAGATAACCTAGCGGTTATTTCTCAATCGGATTTTTTTTGCATAAAAAGGGCGCAATCCCCTATCATTAAGTTACCACACAAAAAGAAAGAGGTATTGCGCTTATGTCCAATTGTATAGCAAAAGTCATTGATTATAAAGGGAAAAACATTGTATTTGATGAAGAACCAAAAGTAGTCTATATGAACTTAGTAAGAACACTAATTTTTAAAGGAACGCTTACTTATACGCCTGACTGCTGTGAAAACTGCGGAGCAGTTAATCATAATAACTTAATCATTAAAAACGGTAAACGCAAAACTATGATTAAATTATTAAAAACACAAGGTACACCTAGTTATTTAGAATTAAAAAAGCAAAGATTCTTTTGTCGTGGCTGTCGACGTTCATTTGTATCAAAAACTTCGTTTGTCAAAAAGCATTATAACTTCTGCAATAATTTAATACTGCATCTTCTTTATCAAAGTGGAGAAAATAGATCGTGCAAAAGTATTGGATTAGATAATAACGTCAGTGCTACATCAGTAATACGTTATATTAATAAAATAGCCGGAAGTGTAAAGCTAGGACCTTTTAATAAACTACCTCAACACATCATGGTAGATGAATTTAAAAGCGTAAAAAATGTCATAGGTAAAATGAGCTTTATATATTGTGATGGTGATACGCATGAAATTATAGATATTCTTCCTGATCGAAGACAAAAAGCTTTGTTTGATTACTTTATGAGATTCGAAAAAACTGCTCGAGCAAGCGTTAAAACTGTAACGATGGATATGTATAGTCCTTATATTTCTTTATTCAAGAAGTTATTTCCAAACGCAGAAATTATTCTCGATCGTTTCCACCTCGTTCAAGCTTTGAACCGTGAATTGAACAAATGTCGTGTTAAGTGGATGAATCACTTCAAAAACACTCAACAACCTTTATATAATAAGCTTAAACATTTTTGGAAAATTATTCTCAAGCCTTCAGAATGTTTAAACAGTGTGGAATATTATTATCAAAGATTATTCAAAGGATTAGAATCAGAACAATCAATCGTAAATTATATACTAGATCAAGTTCCGGAATTAAAAGATATGTATATCAGAGTCAATATCATTCGTGTGTTGATTAAACATAATAAAATAGCATTATTAACTGAGGAAATTAATAGATGTTTGGATGAATCAATTTTGAATATAGGATTAAGAAGAGTACTTAAAAGTTTTAAAACTTTCCTTCCGGAAATTCAAAACACATTAAAACACTCTGCACGTTCTAATGGTCCAATAGAAGCTATGAACAACAATATTAAAGTACTTAAACGAGTAGCTTATGGTTATCGTAACTTCTATAACTTTAGAAATAGAATTTTAGTTAAGTTTAAACTTCTAGCTGGCAAAAAACATCATATTAAAACCACTCTTAATCAAGTAGCTTAAATAAAAATAAAACACTCAAAAGGTTTTGGATAATTCC
>NZ_KV840313.1:0-1443 GCF_001839185.1 Staphylococcus sp. HMSC65H10
TAAAAAGAATTATTAACAATTTGGAGGACAAAAAATAATGACTAAACTACAAATCAAATTACTATCAGAAAACGCAACAATGCCGACACGTGCTAATGCAACTGACTCCGGTTTAGACCTATATGTGTCCGAAACAACAGTGATAGAACCTCACACAACAGTAGCAGTTAAAACAGATGTTGCAATTAACTTACCTTATGGTTATGAAGCACAAGTCAGACCACGTTCTGGTAAATCGCTTAAAACTAAACTGCGTGTAGCGTTGGGTACGATAGATCAAACCTACCACAAAGAGATTGGAATTATCACAGATAATATCAGTGATGGACCTATAACTGTTAAACAAGGCGAACGTTTAGCACAGTTAGTCATCGCACCCGTTTCTTATATGCAGCCGGTAGAAGTAGAAGAGTTTGAAAATGAAAGTAACAGAGGCGCTTACGGTAGTACAGGAGAATAAATGTTAACCGCCTCGAATTCGGTACGTATAAAAAACTAAACCGGTTGGATTCGACGGGTTTAAAAACAAGCTTGGCGGTTCGTCCGCCTTGCTATTAGGAGGTAAATACTATGTTTGGAATAATCAGGGATCTTACAGATACATTTAGCTTTAGTGAATGGAATGTACTTTGGGTCGATGATAAAGGTGAATCGCATGGCAAGCGTTTTTATTATAAAACAGATTGCCATATATCAATATAAAGATGGAAAGAGCAGGGTGGTAAATATGTACACATATAAAACAGAACAAAAAACAGTAACCAAAGATGAAGTTTTATTTAAAAACGGTATAACCACAGTAGATGTAGATGAAGGTAGATTCTTACAATACAATGATTACTTTGAACATAAAACTTTTTATCAATGTCCTAAATGCAAAAGTCTAAATAATTATTTTGAAATGGATTATCTTGATAATTTGCCATCTACCATTATAAGAATTTGCGAAGATTGCGGGTATCAACATACTACTGATTTAATGGAGGAAGACAATGATTAATATTCCTAAAATGAAGTTTCCCCAAAAATACACTGAGATAATAAAAAGATATAAAGATAGTCCGCCCGAAGAAAAAGCTAAACTTGAAGATGAGTTTATCAAAGCCATCAATGATAAAGAAAGTAAATTTTACAGCCCTATATTGGCTAATACGAACGAATACGAATTAAGAGCTATGCTTAAGTTAATACCTAGTTTGATTGACACTGGAGATGATAAGAATGATTAAAACTATATTTAAAATTATCTTAACGCTTACACTATACGAAGCAGCTAAATACATCATTGAACAACTTATTATTTACCGTACACAGAATGACGAAGTGGAAGTACCTAGTGACTTTAACATAAACGATCACATACATCTTATTAATTTAAAAGCAGAGGTGAGTGAATAATGTGGATAGCTCTAACCATTCTCTTCGCTCTCCTCTCTCTTGTGC
>NZ_KV840314.1:0-87305 GCF_001839185.1 Staphylococcus sp. HMSC65H10
TTGACATATTGTCATTCAGTTTTCAATGTTCATTCGGTTTATTTTTCCGACTCACAAGAATCAATTATACTCTCTTAAAACTTCAAAGTCAACACTTTTTTAAAAGTTTTTTTAAGAAGTTTTTTCTATGTGATTGTTGAAGTTATTTGTTTCGTTCGTTCAACAGGTATTAACTATACTAGCTTCTGCGTTTTTTTGCAACCCTTAAAACCCATCTTTTTTCGCTCTTAAACTACTCGATGACGCTATTTTCCGTACTTTTATTCTGATGAAACTTGTAATGTTCGTTAAATATCCCCTTACATTTCTATAACCCTTCACAATCTCTTAACATTCCTCACAAAAACCAAACTTTATTTTTTCTAAAAAAGTTTTAAAAAAGTGCAGAAGGGCATAATAAGAGGTTGAACCTCTAGTATTATGACACTTCTGCACTGATTTTACATCTCTGTTCTGCCAGCAATTGCGCGTGACAAAGTCACTTCATCTGCATATTCTAAGTCTCCGCCTACAGAAAGACCTTGCGCCAATCTTGTTACTTTAATACCGATTGGTTTCACAAGTCGAGAAATATACATTGCTGTCGATTCACCCTCTAAGTTAGGATTCATCGCAAGAATCAATTCTTTTACTTCTTCATCTTTTAATCGTTCTATTAATGAAGGAATATTAATATCCTCCGGCCCGATACCATCCATTGGAGAGATTGCACCATGCAATACATGATATAACCCTTTATACTCCCTCATTTTTTCCATTGCAATAACATCCTTGTCGTCTTCAACCACACAAATGACAGAACGATCTCTCTGTTTATCTTGGCAAATATAACAAGGGTCTTCTTCAGTAATATGACCACATGTACTGCAATATGTTAATTCACGTTTGACATCTACAAGCGCTTTTGCGAATTGAACGACGTCATCTTCTTTCATATCTAAGACATGAAATGCCAGACGTTGTGCCGTTTTCGGCCCAATGCCTGGCAATTTCATGAAACTATCAATAAGTTTCGAAATTGGTTCTGGATAATGCATGGCTTATCACATTCCAGGAATGTTCAAGCCTTTAGTGTGTTTGCCTAAGCGTTCTGATGTTAATTCATCTGCTTTATTCATCGCTTCATTTGTAGCAGCTAACACTAAATCTTGAAGCATTTCAACATCATCTGGGTCGACTGCTTCTTCATTGATTTCAACATCCACGACTTCTTTATGACCTGTTACAGTTACAGTCACCATACCGCCGCCTGCTGTACCTTTAACTCTTTCGTCTTTTAATTTTTCTTGCTCTTCAGCCATTTTCTTTTGCATTTTCTGCATTTGTTTCATCATTTGTTGCATATTTCCGCCACCGCGCATAATATAGTTCCTCCTTAGATTCTAGCTTTATTATTCAACATAAGTCTAAGATACAAGAGTTCAATCGTATTCAATCGATTTTTTTACTTATAATGGAAGAAACCCATTATTTACTCTCCTATCTCTTCTATTGATATGCAAATTATAACACAAAGCACACAGGTCTTTCGACAATGATGGTATCTGAAAGGCTGTGTGCTGTATTTTCTTTATTCTTCATCCATGACATGAACAGTGTCTTCACCAAACATGTCTTTGGCTTTTTGAACAATATCATCTTGAGGCGCTTCTTGTTTCGTTTTTGTTTGGTTTGCTTGTTGATTACGTTTTCGATTTTGAAGATATTCAGAGCGTACTTGCATCCATTGGTCTGCAGGTACACCGACAACTGCAACATCTTTGTTGATAATACTGCGTACAACTTCTTCTAAGTTTTTACGTTTCTCATCATCGTCATTTACGATTTCACAATGAATCTCTGCTTCAAATTGAACCAAGACGCTTTTTTCACTCGCTGCGACTGGAATAGAGTTTTGCAATAAACTCACCAACGCTTTTTGATTGTGATTTTTCGCATGATCAATTACTTCTTGCCAATGCTCTTTTAATAATTGAATATCTTCTTTATTCGCATTATCTAGTACCTTCGCAATTTGCGTCATAGAGTAACTATTCTTACTCTTACGACGCCCTCTAGGGGCTGTATGTTGCTTAGGTGGTGTGTTCACTTGTGGAACACCTTGTTGTTTTAAAGCGTGCAATTCTTGCTCAAGGTGTTCTAAACGTTGTAATAAAGCACTATTAACATCATTGGCACCTGCTGTTTGCGTTGCTTGCGGTTGATTCATTGAAGTTTGAGGCTCTGATGTTTTAGAAGCTCCACCCGCTTTAATCAATTCCGCCAATTTAACTAATAATACTTCAAAGTGTACGTTTTGATTTACACTAAAACGCACAGATACTAATGTATCATTAATTAAATCAATCATTTTATATAAGGTATCAAAGTCAAAGCCCATCAAAGCATCATATTCTGTTTGATTTTGGGCTGTTTTATTCATAATCGTATCACGTACAAAGTAAATCAGATCATTAATTAAACGATTGACTTCCTTACCGTCTTCTATAAATTGATGATAGCGTGCAAAAGCTGCTTTCATTTCTCCATTTGCGACATCATTTAATAAAGCATTCAGAGAAGCTTCATCTACACTACCAGTTACATTCAACGCATCTTGCAATGTTAAGTGTTCATCACCGAATGCAATCGCTTGGTCCATGATACTCAATGCATCACGCATACCACCTTCTGATGCTTTCGCAATAAACGCAATCGCTTCTTCATCGAATTCAATATGTTGAGATTTTGCAACATAACGCAAACGATCAATAATTTGATCTAAACTGATAGCTTTGAAATCAAAGCGTTGCGCACGTGAAATAATAGTAGGCGGAATTTTATGCGGTTCCGTTGTCGCCAGAATAAAAATAGCATGTGCTGGCGGTTCTTCTAACGTTTTTAACAACGCATTAAATGCACCCGTTGTCAGCATATGCACTTCATCGATAATATAGACTTTATATTTTGATTGTGATGGTGCGTATTTCACTTTATCTCGTATGTTTCTGATTTCATCGACACCATTATTACTTGCTGCGTCAATTTCAATGACATCTGAATTAGAGCCTTGCGTAATACTCTTACAAATGTCGCATTCATTACAGGGTTCTCCGTCAACGCTGTTAGGACAGTTGATTGCTTTCGCAAATACTTTCGCAATACTCGTTTTCCCAGTCCCTCTAGGACCGCTGAAAATATAAGCATGCGATTGTTTACCTTTAGCAATCGCGTTACGGAGCGTCTTAGTTACATGCTCTTGTCCAACCACATCACTGAAACTTTGTGGTCGATACATTCTATATAAAGCTTGATAATTCACTTTCGCACCTCCGAATACAAATCATCATTATTATAGCACGCAGACAGGATGCAATGCGATGATAGAAATCAAACTTCATTTTCAAAGATTAACTGTCCTTGTGGATGCGCATCTAAAGTATCCCACAATAGATAAACACTATATTGATCTATATCTTCACCCTCTGGAACTTCTACACTGAAATTACTTAAAGGGATAAAACCGAGCGATCTAAAATAATCTGGTTCACCCTCTACAATAATTTCATTATAGCCAGCCTCTTTTGCTCGGCTTTCTACTGCTTCTACCAAAGCCTTGCCGATTCCATATTCTCTATAATCCTCTTTCACAGATAATGAACGTATCATTAAAGGGCGCTGTATATCTTCTTCATTTCGAATCAACTCTTGCATCATCAAAATATGACCGACGATTTCATTATCATCAGTACGCGCAATCATTTCAAAATCATGATTATAGTTAGGCAAGCGTCTTAATTCACGCAAACTATCTTCGTAATATTCCCCTTCGAAGAGCCCTTCACTGTCTTTTTTGTCTTTTAAGTGTGCAATCACTGGATAATCGTTTTCTGTTACTGTACCTAGAAATATCTGCATACGTTCCCCTCCGTTATTCAGTAAAAAGTAATAAGTACATTATAACGTAACTTACTTTTTTCTCTTATTAATATGGGTTTATGCATTTTCGTCAATCGCTAAAAACCCATGACGCTCCTTTTTTGAAGAAATTATATAATATTTGTAAAATTAATGTAAATTATGTGATAAGATATGAGTTAACTAAGTCAGCATTGTCAAAATCCATTAAGGGGGGCGACACACATGGTAATGAAAAATAAAGCTTATACCCTTTTAGGCATCGTGTTTATTGTATTGTGTCTAGCCAATTTTGTTGTTTTGTATAATATATGGGCAGTTCTGCCAGGCTTGATTTGTGGCATCGTCTTTTTACGCTATGGTATTCAATTCAAAAGCGCAGAAGAAATTTTAAAAGAAAAAACACTTTGAACTAAGAACAATGCGGTATACCTCTTTACAGGTACACCGCATTTTTGATTAATATTCCATTGTTTTATGTTTACGACCATGCATGAAATAATAAAGCGCAATTACACCAACTAGTAATAATGCCATTAACATATAAAGGTTTCGATAGCCTACGCTACCAATTAAAATGCCGAGTAACGTTGGACCAGCACCAGCACCTAAATCCGCAAAGATATAGAATGTTGAAGTCGCAAGTCCAATCTTTTCAGGTGGTGAGGCTTGAATCGCAATCGTTTGGAAAGATGGAATTAATGTACCATAACCAATACCGATGAATATAGCTGAGAATAATAACATCCAGCTGCTATGCGTCACACTTAATAACACTAAGCCAATGACGAATAGTACTAACACAGGATAAACAACTTTATTCGCACCATAATTATCGAACACTTTACCTGTAATCGGTCTGACAACGAACGTACTAAATGCGTAAACCACAAAGAAGAAACTTGCGGCAGCCGCTAAACCAATGTGACTGGCATACGAATCTAAGAATGCGAGTACGCTTGAATATGCAATCCCTACAAAGACAATGACAATAGAAATCGGTATGGCCTGTTTTTGTAGAAATTGGCCGATGCCTTTAGCTGAATTCACTTCTTTATTCTCTGCATCTACCATAGGTTGTCTAATATTAGAGATAAAGAGTGATAAAACCCCAGCAAGTAAGATACAGATTAAACATACAATGAAGTTACTTTCAAAACTGAAGCGTTGGTTGATTAAAATACCTAAGAAAGGACCAATCGCTGAAGCTACTGTTGTACTTAGTGCGTAATAGCCGATACCTTCACCTTTTCGATCTTCTGGCACAATCGTAGATGAATACGTTCCTGTTGTTGTAGAAGCCATCCCAAATGCGATACCATGGATTAAACGCACAATGATTAAAACTAATAAGCTATGAATAAGGAAATACAACGCTATGGCCACAAATGAAAAGACCAAACTTGCTAAAAGTGTCTTTTTCAAATTAAGCTGATCAATATATTTCCCAGTAAATAAACGCCCGAATAACATTCCAATAATAAAGATACCAGCAGCTAAGCCACCCATACCTTCTCCCGCATGGAAAGTATCTATTGTAAAAGAAGTTACAGTTACGATTAAGGCGTAATGAATGATATACATTAAGAAGTTAATCAATGTAATAAATATAAAATCTTTCGTCCACAAATGACGATACATATTTGTACACTCCCTCTATACGTCACAAAATTTTCAATGAAACTATTATAATCATAAATAACACTAATGTATAATGGAATTTATTAATGTTTTCATAAGCAGAACTAATGAATAAGAGGTATAGTTATGAATTTCACACAGTTATATTATGTTAAAACAATCACTGAAACAGGTTCAATTACAAAAGCAGCAACCTTATTACATATCACGCAATCCGCGTTAAGTCAGTCTATCTCTCATTTAGAAGACGAGTTAAATTTAAAGCTGTTTCAACGTCAAAAAAGCGGTACGACTTTAACACCGCAAGGCAAAGAAATATATCCCTTCATCTTAGATCTGTTAGAACAAGAATCCACACTTTACGAGAAAATTGAAACTTTGAATTCAGAAATGAAAGGGACCCTTTCAATCGCTACAGTTCCAAGTTTATTTATGACTATCGTCCCAAGTGTAATGTCTACATTTAAAAGAGACAACCCCAATATTGATGTACAAATTACTGAAGCTGAAAATGATGAAGTTCAACGTTTAGTTGTCAGCGGAGAAGCTGACATCGGTTTATATACTATCTTAAAAGAAGAAGACTTAGACGTACGTGGTGCACGTTATGCGCCATTATTCTCTAGCGGTTTTACCGCTATTGTCCCAAGTGACTCTAAACTTGCTTACTATAAACAACTTTCACTAGAAGATATCAAAGGCTTCCCCTTCATTCTATATGATCGCAACTTCTATAAAAAGAACATCCAAAATTTCGAAGAAAAGAATGGTTCAATCAACCTATTATTTTCCACTGAAAACGTCGGTGTATTATTCAATTCTGTTGCGGAAGGCTTAGGTATCAGTATTCTGTCGGATTTAATGGTAGAAAGCACACCTTATTATCAACGCGATATGATTACTACAGTTTCTGTAGGTGCACCATTTAATCAAATGATAGAATACGGAGTCCTTTATATGGAAGATTCCGAGAAACAAAAACAGATTTCAGAGTTCACGAAGTATTTAGTTAAAGCTGCCCATGACAACCATTAAATAATCCAAATTAAAAAGTGCTTTCATAAGATAAGTTTCAACCTACCTTATGAAAGCACTTCTTTATATATTCGTTCATTATAGACATAAAAAAACCGCGCAACTTTGCTTTGAATGTGTATCATGAACGTTACCAAAGTCGACAGCTAAATCTCGGCTACCCTACGGCACATATGATAATCCACTTAATGCTGCTTCCGTCAGGACCTGACATGATTCATGGGTTCATATTGCATAGGACCGAAATCTTCAAACACCTCGTGCTTTGGGCAGACTTCACAAGTACACACCCTAGGCAAAGTATTCAGTCTCGCATAAGCGGATTTCGAGAATAGGGAACCGCTACCTCCCCACCTAGCACGGCAAGTTATATCTTACTATATATTAAGCAGGTAATGCAAGTATTAATGATTTGTAAATCTTCCTCTTAATAAGTGCTTCATTTTCTTCCTTATCTTCTTGAGAAATCCACAAATCTGAATTCAGTCGCAATATGTTTTGCGATATTGTATTGGAATTTCGTTGTATCTTTTAAATGCACGACACCTCTGACGGTGGCAGTGTAAGGTGGATTTACTTGTCCGAAAGCTTCATATTCCGCTTCTCCAAACGCCTCAAACGTAATGGCCTTACTAGAATAACTAATCTCTTGTTTAAGTTGTTGCTCAATATATTCATAAAGCGAATTTTTCACAATCGTTTCAGTTAAACCTGGAACGGCAGCTTCCACCAAGTAATCTTCATCTATAATTTTGACTCTGCCATCCATTTTACGATAACGCACAAGATGCCACAACACGGCATTGTTAGTTAAATCTAGTGCTTCTTGGACAGCAGGAACTTCTTGTGCTCGTACAGTTTCTAATAATTTCACTTCTGTTTCTAAAGTAATCCCTAAATTTTGTTGGACCTCTTTGAAACTTGTCAGCTTAGAAAACGGAAATTCTTTAACACCTTGATAAATCACAATTGAGCCTTTGCCTCTGATTTTTTGAATCATACCTTCACTGACCAATAAATTCAGTGCACGACGTACTGTTTCACGAGAAGCGTGATACATTGTGACCAAATCATGTTCAGAAGGCAGTTGTGCCCCATATTCCAACTTTTCATTTACAATTTGCGTTCTTAAATCATCATAAATCTTGGTGAATTTCTTCGGTTTCGTCATCATCGTTCTCACTCTATCCTTCATTCGTCTTAATCGTTATAGTGCCTAGTTATCCTCTTGTGCAATGACAATCGCACCATAACCTTCAATTTCTCCATCTACAATCGTACCGCGCTCTAAAACAACCTCTCCTGTTGTTTCAAGATCTTCTGGTAATAAAGCCACTTCTTTACTAAAGTTTGCGATTACCAACCATTGTTGATTTTGATACGTACGACGATAAATCATTAATTGCTTATCATCCATATATAACGGCGTTATATCTCCATACGTTATAATATCATGTTCATGACGTAAGCGGATTAATTCACGGTATGTTTGTAAAACAGAATGTTCATTTTCAATTTCATCTTCAACATTAATATAACGTGCGTTGTCTGGAATATCAATCCAAGGTGTGCCACTTGTAAAGCCAGCATTTTCAGCCGGTGTCCACTGCATTGGTGTACGTGAATTATCACGAGATTTTTGCGCAAGAATCTGCATAATACGTGCTTCTTCTACACCTTGTTCTTTTAAATTACGATACGCATTCAACGATTCAACATCGCGATATTGATCAATACTTGTGAAATGCGGATTAGTCATTCCGATTTCTTCACCTTGATAAATATAAGGTGTCCCTTGCAGCATATGCAGTGCTACAGCTAACATTTTCGCACTCTTTTGACGTAATTCCTCTGTTGAATCATCTCCAAAACGAGAAACAACACGGGGCTGATCGTGATTGCACCAGAAGATTGCGTTCCAACCGCCGCCTTCATGAATACCCATTTGCCATTCCATCAAAATGCGTTTAAGTGCTAAGAAATCATAATCTGCATACGTCCATTTTTCACCATTCTCATAATCTACTTTTAAATGATGGAAGTTAAACACACTATTTAATTCTTCACGCTCTGGTTTTGTGTACTTAATACAATTTTCAATCGTAGTTGAAGACATTTCTCCGACTGTCATTAAGTCTTTGCCTCCGAATGTTTCTCGATTCATTTCATGAATGAATTCATGTACACGTGGACCATCTGTATAGAACTCTTTCCCAATCGCTTCAGAATCTTTGAATTCATCTTTGGAAATTAAATTGATAACGTCAAAGCGGAAACCATCTACACCGAAATCAATCCAATAATTGATCATGTCGTATAATGCTGCTCTCACTTCAGGATTTTCCCAGTTTAAATCTGCTTGCGTCACGTCAAAAAGATGTAAGTAATATTCATCGGTTTTTTCATCATACTTCCATGCATTACCCCCAAATTTTGACTCCCAGTTTGTCGGAGGCGTACCTTCTTTTGCGGGCTTACGGAAGAAGTAATAATCACGATATGGATTTTCTTTTGATGAAATCGCTGATTTAAACCACTCATGTTCTGTTGACGTGTGATTGATGACGATATCCATCATCACTTTTAAATTATGCGCATGCGCTTCATCTAGTAAACGTCTTAATTCTTCTTTCGTTCCGAAGTCTTCATTAATATTATAGTAATCACTGATATCATAACCATTGTCACTCATCGGTGATTGATACACTGGTGTTAACCAAAGGTAATCGACACCTAAATACTCTAGATAATCCATCTTTTCAATAATCCCGTTTAAATCTCCTACACCATTTCCTGTCGTGTCGTTAAATGATTTTGGATAAATTTGATAAACAACAGACTTTCTCCAATCGTTATGTTTCATAGTATGATCACCTTTTCCTCTCTCTTTATAAAAAAACAGAACACCTTTTATATGATGTTCTGTTTTTTAAACGTACGTTTTATATATCTATAATAACTTAATCTACCATTTCTTTTGCTTTTGTTTTCGCAAATTTTGAGAAGATGACTGTTAGAATGGCAGGTACAATCACCGCAATAACTGTACAAATCGCATAGACTACCCAGTATTCTTTTTGGATAGAAATGATTGCAGGCACACCGCCGACACCAACGTTACCTAATACTTTGCTGGCACCGATGAAAGCACCAAGCACACCTGATGTTAAAATTGCCGCAACAAATGGATATTTTAATGGAATGTTTACCCCGAACATTGCAGGTTCTGTAACACCTAGTAAACCAGACACACTTGATGTAATTGCTAAACCTTGTTCTTTTACCATCTTACGACGTTTGTAGACGTACCAAGCACCAAGCGCTGCTGAACCTTGACAGATATTTGAAATCGCAAGAATCGGCCATAAGTATGTCCCTTTTAATGAGCTACCCATTAATTGGAAGTCCACAGCTAGGAACATGTGGTGTAAACCTGTAATTACAAGCGGTGCGTAGAATAAACCGTAAATCGCGCCGCCTAACCAACCTGCGCGGTTGAATAAGAATGTAACGACATCTGTAATACCTGTACCAATCCATAAAGCAATCGGTCCAATAACTAAGAATGCAAGGAACCCTGTTACTAATAATGCGATAGGGCCTACAACTAACATCTTAATTGAGTCATGAACGACTTTGTTTAAGCCTTTTTCAATTTGTGCTAAAACATAAGAAGCTAATAATACGGGTAATACTTGTCCTTGATAGTTTAACTGTTTTACATCTAATCCGAAGATATGCCAAACAGGAATCTTAGATCCTTCATTTAAAGCATATTGCGATACCAATTGCGGATGCATTAAGACAAGTCCTAATACTAAACCAAGTACTGGGTTACCACCGAATACACGCATACTACTCCAACCAATCAACGCTGGCAAGAAGATAAAAGCGGTTGTCGCAATCACGTTCACAATATCTGCGAAGTCATGAATTTGCGGGAATTGTTTCACTAATGGTTGCGGACCGAATAAGTCCTCCATTGTTAAAAGGTTATAAATCCCCATTAATAAACCGGCAGTTACGATAGCTGGTAAGATTGGGATGAAGATATCCCCTAATAATTTTACGAGTCTCTGCAACGGATTACCTTTTTTCGCAGCCGCTGCTTTTACTTCATCTTTAGAAGCCCCTTCTTTACCGACTTCATTCATAAAACGTTTATATACTTCATCGACTGTCCCTGGACCAATGACAATTTGATATTGATTATCCGCTTTAAATTGTCCTTTAACGAGCGGATTCTCACTTAATTCATCCTTATTTACTTTATCATCATCTTTTAATACTAAACGTAATCTCGTGACACAGTGCGTCGCTGTCTCTAAGTTTTCAGCTCCCCCGATTGCTTCCACAATCTGTTTAACATCTTTATCTTTTACAGCCATCTGACTCACTCCCTTTATTTTATCTTTGAATCTATTGTACTTGTCTAGACAAGTTATGTAAAGGCTTTCATCAGAAATATTTTTAAAAAAGCGATAATCCTACAAAAAGATTACCGCTTCTTCGCTAAAACACCATCACTATGGACGCTCTATAATTTGAATTAAATTACCGCAAGTATCATCAAACACCGCAAACTTTACACCATTTCCCATATCCATAGGTGCCATAGTGAACCCTACACCTTGTTCTTTTAAATTTTGATAAGTTGCTTGTACATCCTCTACATCAAACATCGTGCAAGGAATCCCTTCTTGCTTCAGACCATCTTGATAAGCCTTTGCGACAGGATGTTGATTAGGTTCTAATAATAATTCAGTGCCTTCAGGATTCTCTGGTGATACAACTGTCAGCCATCTGTATTCTCCCGCAGGTTCGTCTGCATGTTTTTGAAATCCTAATACTTCAGTATAAAATTTTAATGCATGGTCTTGATCTTCCACAAAAACACTTGAAACTTTAATTTCCATATGAGTGTACCTCCGTTGTTTCGTCACTCTTTCATTCCTTAATTTTGCACAATTTAAACCTATAGTTGAACCAAACCCTATAACGTTGAAGTTATAACAGAAACTAAAAAGGCAATCATTCAACGTAACAGTTGAGTGATTGCCTTTTTATATCTATTAGTCTTGGATTTAAAAATAATGGCGGAGGAAGAGGGATTCGAACCCCCGCGAGCCGTTAAGCCCCTGTCGGTTTTCAAGACCGATCCCTTCAGCCGGACTTGGGTATTCCTCCAAAATAAGCACAAGAACTATTATATGATATTTATAAAAAGAAGTCAACATTGCTTAAAAAATTAATGTTAAGTTTTGTGAGAATGACGCAAAATTAAAACACACAGCCATTTGATTATAGCTGTGTGTTGTATTATTAACTGAATACAGTTTGTTTTTGTAGATATTTGTGTACAGCTTTCGCAACACCGCGTCCTTCTTTAATCGCCCAAACGACTAAACTTTGACCACGTCTCGCGTCACCTGCCGCAAAGATATGCGGTTGACTTGTCGCATAATCTTTATCATTCGCAACGATACTGTTACGTTCTGTTTTTAAGTTAAAGTCATTCGGTACGGTATTTTCAGTACCGATAAAGCCAATTGCTAACAAGACTAAGTCAGCTGGCCAATGACGTAAAGTATCATTCATTTCTGTTGAACCATCTGGTAGTTGTCGCAATGTTTGCGTATACACACCACGTACATTACCAAGCTTATCAACGTCGTAACGCATAGAGTTTTCACCATATGCACGTGGTTCAAAACCGAATTTTTCTTCGTATTCACTATGCGCATAATCCATTTTAAAGACTGGCATAGACATCGGCCAATATGGATTACCTTCTATTTCATAACGCTCTGGTAATCTTGTGAACTGGTTGAACTGTACAATAGATTTACAGTTTTCACGTAAAGCTGTTGCGACACAGTCGGCACCTGTATCACCGGCACCGATTACAATCACATTTTTACCTTCTGCACTGATTGTCGCATCTTCTGGTTTCAATTCACCATTTAAGATTTGTGTTTGTTCTGTTAAATAATCTAAGGCAAAATGGATACCTTGTCCCATACGGCCTTCAAGCGGTAAATCTCTCGCTTGATGTGATCCAGTACAAACGATAATCGCATCAAATTGTTCATCTAACGTTTCCCGGGAAATATCGACACCAATTTCAGTATCAGTAACAAATTTCACACCCGCTTCTTCCATCAAATGAACTCTGCGACGAACAACTGCTTTATCCAATTTCATATTTGGAATACCGTACATTAATAAGCCGCCTGGTTCATGGGCACGTTCATAAACTGTCACATCATACCCCTTCGCATTCAATTCATCCGCAGCTGTTAAACCAGCAGGCCCACTTCCGACAATCGCAACGGATTGTCCTAAGCGTTTCTCTGGTACGCGCGGTTGTACCCATCCATTTTCAAATGCTTCATCAATAATCGTTCTCTCAATCCCCTTGATTGCGATCGACTCTCGATTAATTTTCATCACACACGCTTGTTCACAAGGTGCTGGACAGACACGTCCTGTAAAGTCAGGGAAGTTATTAGTTTCAGAGAGACGTTCATAAGCCTCTCTGAAATCACCGTGATAAACTAAATCGTTCCATTCTGGAATATAGTTACCGATTGGACAACCGATTGTTTGTCGTCCTAAACTTTGACCTGTTTGACAAAACGGTGTACCACAATCCATACAACGCGCACCTTGACGCTGTGCATCTTCTTTAGTGAAACGCTGCTGGAATTGAAGATAGTTCGTTAAACGCTCTGCTAACGAAAGTTCCGGCAGTGCTTGTTTGTCATATTTCATAAAACCTTTGAATTCACCCATATCTAAACACTCCTTCTTATTTCGTTAATAAACAACTGAGAATGGTCCTTCTAAGTCTGTTGCTTTACGTGTATCGTAGAAGGCATTCAAAATTGCTGCTTTAGAATTGTCTGCTTTACGTTCTTGATCTTCAATTTTATGCATCATTAATTTGTAGTCTTTTGGAATAACTTTGACAACTTTTTGAGCCACATGATCAAAATCAGCTAATACTGCTTTGGCTTTTTTGCTGTCTGTGTATTGAACATGTTCTTCTAACATGTCTTTAATAATTGAAAATTCTTCTGGTTCAGTAATGGTATCGAAATCAAGTGTTGGCAATGCATTGTACGATTTGAAGTGTTCCACATCATCAGGGAAGATGTAAGCGACACCGCCACTCATACCTTGACCGAAGTTGTCACCGACATTACCTAATACGATGACACGACCGCCAGTCATATACTCTAAACCATGATTTCCGATACCTTCTACAACTGCATGAACACCACTGTTTCTGATACAGAAACGCTCACCGGCATAACCGTTAATAAAGGCTTTACCGCTTGTAGCGCCATAGAAGCATACATTACCGACAATAATATTTTCTTCACGTTCTTCATTTGGCGCATTAATGATAATCTTACCTCCGGATAAACCTTTACCAACATAGTCATTGGCATCACCTGTATGATGAATTGTTAATCCTGAAGGTGTAAATGCGCCGACACTTTGGCCTGCATGGCCTGTAGTTTCAACATAGATTGTATCTTCGGGTAAACCTTCCGCTCCATGTGCACGAGTAATCAAGCTGCCGGCAGTTACGCCTACATCACGCTGCTCATTGCACAACTTATATGTCCCTCTAAATGAAGTACCGTCTTGAATTGCTGCTTCAGCATCCGGAATCAATTCTGTTTGATCGAAACCTTTTTCTAAGTGATGCTGTTGCTCAATTTGTTTGAATGTCGGTCCTTCATTTTGATAAAGCAACGGTGCCACATCAAGTGAACGTGCTTTTTCATTAGCTACCGAATGATTTGCTTCTAATAAATCAGTTCGGCCAATCAATTCTTCAACAGAACGTAAACCAAGTTCAGCGAGTACTTCACGTAATTCTTGTGCAATAAAGTGCATAAAGTTAACAACGTGATGTGCGCGACCGTTAAAGAGTTGACGTAAATCTTCGTTTTGTGTAGCCACGCCGACAGGACATGTATCTTTATGGCACACACGCATCATGACACAACCTAAAACAACTAACGGTGCTGTCGCAAAACCAAACTCTTCAGCACCCAATGCACAAGCATAAGCTACGTCATGTCCAGTTAATAACTTACCGTCTGTTTCTAAACGGATACGTGAACGTAAATCGTTCATCATTAATGTTTGATGCGTTTCTGCTAGACCGATTTCCCAAGGCAATCCAGCATGTTGAATACTTGTTTTAGGTGAAGCACCTGTACCGCCGTCATAACCGCTGATGACGATTTTGTCAGCAAAGGCTTTGGCAACACCTGCCGCAATTGTACCGACACCACTCTTAGATACTAATTTCACAGCGATATTCGCTTGAGGGTTCGCATTCTTCAAGTCATGAATCAATTGCGCTAAGTCTTCAATTGAGTAAATATCATGATGAGGTAGTGGTGAAATCAAGCCGATACCTGGCGTTGAACCACGTACTTCAGCAATCCAAGGATAAACTTTCGTACCTGGCAACTGTCCGCCTTCCCCTGGTTTAGCACCTTGTGCGACTTTAATTTGAATTTCAGTCGCATGTTGTAAATAATCACTTGTTACACCGAAACGACCTGATGCAACTTGTTTAATTGTACTTGTATAATCTTCACCTTCTGGACCTTTCACATAACGTTCAGGGTCCTCTCCACCTTCACCGCTGTTACTCTTACCGCCAATTAAGTTCATCGCTTCCGCTAAAGTTTTATGTGCTTCGGCAGAAATTGAACCATAACTCATAGCACCTGTATTGAATCGGTGCACAATATCTTCAATCGGTTCAACCGCATCAATACTGATCGGTGTACGTGATTTGAATTTCATTAAATGACGAATACGATCAGTACGTTGGTGATTCACTGTTTTTGAATACTCTTTGAACATGTCATAGTCATTTTCACGACATGCATGTTGCAGCAACCTAATGGTAGTTGGGTTGAAAGCGTGATATTGACCTTGTTGACGCCATTGGAACGTACTGCCTGATTCAAGATGTTCTTCTTTACGACCTTGACGTTTTTTATTTTCTTCATCAATCAAATCAATCGTTAAACCAGATAACTTAGATTGAGTACCTGTAAAGTATTTATCGATGACGTCATGTGATAAACCGACTGCTTCAAAGATTTGTGCACCTTGATAACTTTGAACCGTTGAAATACCCATTTTAGACATGACTTTAATAACCCCTTCAGCTAACACGTCTGTATAAGTTTTCACTTGTGCTTCAACAGGTCCGGATAATTCACCTTGTTCTACCAATGCCGCAATTGTTTCTTGTGCTAAATAAGGTACAACTGCGTTAGCACCATAACCTAATAAACAATCGACATGGTGGACTTCGCGGATTTCTCCACCTTTCGCAACTAAACTTGTTTCTTGGCGTAAATCTTCAGTAATCAACGCCTGATGCAAGTAGCTGACTGCAAGTAAAATCGGAATCGCGTAGCCAGGTTCATCACGTAAACTGCTGTCATCTAAGACTAAAATGTCATAACCCGCTTTAACCGCTTCAACCGCTTTCTCTCTCAACACTTCTAGCGCATCTTCTAAGCTACCGCTATATACTGTAGATAAATGTTTCGCACGGAATGGTCCGTTCTCTGCTACTTTTAATTGCGCTTCTGTTAAAACAGGATGTTTCAATTGAAGACGATTCAACGCATCTGTATCAGGTACAAGCAAGTTACCTTCTTTACCCAAGTATGACAATTCACTAGTTACGATTTTTTCACGATACGCATCAATTGGCGGATTCGTAACTTGTGCGAATAATTGTTTGAAGTAATTGAATAATGATTCAGGACGTTCATTCAATACCGCAAGCGGGGCATCATAACCCATCGCACCGATTGGATCTTTCTTACCACGTACTAATTCAGCCATATATTTATGAATTTCTTCACGTGTATAACCGAATTGTTTTTGTAAACGTTCAACCGTTTCAAAATCCCAACCTTTTGATTCAAACGGCACTTCCAAATCTAAATCGACTTTATGTTTTTCCAACCATGTTTCATAAGGCAACTCGCTTGCGATTTCTGCTTTCAACATATGGTTATGTACCACTTCGCGTTTATCAAAATCAACAAGTAATAAACGACCTGGATTCAAGCGACCTTTAAACGCAACATCTTCTTCCTCTACATCGATTACACCGACTTCAGAAGAGAAGATAATATAGTTGTCTTTCGTAACTGTATAACGACCTGGACGTAAACCGTTACGGTCAGTCAAAGCACCGATTTTGTCACCATTACAGAAAGCAATCATCGTTGGGCCATCCCATGGTTCCATCATATAACTGTAGTACTCATAAAAAGCACGGACAGCACTTTGGTTAGCTTTGCTGTATTGCCATGGTTCAGGCACTAATAACATCGCAGCTTTCTCAGGTTCCATCGCAAGCGATAAAAACTCAAGCGCATTGTCGACAATTGCAGAGTCACTGCCGTCTACATCTAATACAGCATGTACTTTTGGTCGATCATTTTCATCAAAAATGGTTTCAACTAAACGTTTCTGACGTGCACGCATCCAGTTGACATTGCCTCGAATCGTATTGATTTCACCATTATGCATCAACAAACGGTTAGGATGGGCACGTTTCCAACTAGGAAATGTATTCGTACTGAAACGAGAGTGTACTAAACCTAATTTAGATTCATAATCAGGATGATTTAAATCTTCATATAATCCTTTAATTTGGTCAGAACGTAACCAACCTTTATATACAATTGTTTTCGGAGATAAACTTGTGAAGTATAGTTCCAACTCTTGTTCATCACCGTAAAATTCAATTTGTTTACGTGCGAGATATAAGCGTTTCGCCGCATCTGCACTATGATTTAAATCGATAAAGACCTGTTGAATGACCGGCATTGTTTCAGCAACATGTGGTGCAACAGCTGAAACATCCACAGGCACATCGCGATACCCGATCACGCGAAGACCTTCAGTTTCAAAATAGGCTTTAAAGATTGTTTCGTGTCTTGAACCTGCAATGCGTTCATTAGCGAAAAAGAAACCGACAGCGTAGTTACCTTCTTCAGGTAAGTCTAAGTCTGTCTGTTCTTTGAAAAATTTAAATGGAATTTCAGTCATAATTCCTGCTCCATCACCAGTCATCCCGTCAGCACCTATTCCCCCACGGTGATCCAAACGGCGCAGCATTTCTAGTGACTTAATGACAATATCATGCGATCGTAAATTGTCCATGTTTGCATAAAATCCTATGCCGCAAGCATCATGTTCGTTTCTTGCATCGTACAAACCTTGATTCTGCTCATTTACCATGCTTGCTCCTCCTTTAAATATGCGTTGTATGAATTTTCAGATTATTATCGATAACTATTATAATATAGGAGGGTATTCTTCTGTTCAATTCAAAAATTAGATGATATCATTCTAATAATTAGAACAATAAGTGTGGTGCAGAAAATCATGGAATTTAAACAACTTAAATACTTCATTGAAGTTGCTAAAAGAGAACATTTATCTGAAGCTGCTTTAGAACTGAACATTGCGCAATCAGCCATCAGTCGCCAAATTTCACAATTAGAAGAAGAATTAAATACAAAATTATTCAGAAGAGAAGGCAGAAATATTTATTTAACCGAAGCTGGTCAACGCTTTATGACCCAAGCAACGAAAATTGTCGAACAAACTGAACAAACTTTAAATATGTTTCGACACGAACAAGAAGCTGAAGCTAAACGTATTAAAATCGGTTATGTCGAAAGCTATGTCTCACAACTCTTAACTTTACTCATACAAAAATTTGAAAAAGAACATACAACAACACTCCTCCCTATGAGGCAATCAAATGAAACATTATTAAAATCAACTCTGAATCGTGATTTAGATGTAGCATTTGTTGATTTAACTTCTTCATTAAAGAAATATAATGAAATTGAAATCATACCGTTATTCGAAGATAACTATCAATTATATGTGCCAAAACAAGATCCATTAACTGCGACAGTCAATCCGCCTTTAAAACAACTGAATACACAACCGATATTTTTAATGGCAGATTTACCTCAGCCACTGATACATCTTCTTGAAAACACAGCGAAATGTACTACATATCGTATTTCAACTGAACGTTTAGCAAACTATTTATTGAGACATAATCGCGGTTATGTCATTACACCACAATATATTGCTTTACCAGAAAGCGAACAGTTTGTACGTTTAAGCCTAGCGCACACAGAACTCAAACGAACGTTATGCGCAATCGTCAGAAAAGATAATCATAAACCAGAACTGACTGCTTTACTCAAAGAAATTACTACCCTGCTTTCTCATACTTCGGTTTATCATTAAAATGAACAATAATATTCTGTTCTTATTAAAACCTCTACGACATGTCGATATAATTCGGCGCACCGTAGAGGTTTCTTTGTTTGTTAATTTTGACTCTTAAATCATTTGAATTTCTATTAAACAAACGCTTCCAAAAATGACTACTTTATTATAGATTTAAAGTTATAATACAAATAAAAGATAGAAAGGAACTTTTCAATGCGTTACAAACTTAAAGAAAAAGATTTATTAGAATGTTTGAAACTTCATCATCCAGAACATGAATTCAAAGAGGGTCGCTTACTCGTCGGTCAAAACAAACGTAACAATTTAGAAATTTACTATTTAGGAGAAGAAGATTTTTTCGCGGTGGTGACGGTTGATTTCTTCACTTTTGATTTCCTTGAAATAGCACTCGTAGAAAAGACAAGCATTGATGAAATTTATTTGAAAGATGGTTTGCTGTATAGAAAAATGTTTGTGAAGGTCGGCGATGAAATCGTGAAATATAGTACATCTCGAATGTTGCTCACGGACTTCCAACAAGCGCATTATAATAAGTTCATTGACGGACAAAAAGAACGCGTTATTTATAAAGACGGAAAGTTTTTGTAAAAATAATATATTTGAAATCATTGGCATTCTGCTTCCATTAAGCTTATAATCACGTTGTTAATATTTGATTGAGAATCTTAGAAAGGGTGACGGTTATGTCATTCAAACAAAGACTGCATCAGCCGTTTTCTTGGGTGTTGATCAGCTTTGCGGTTATTTTTATCGCAAGTCTGCTATTCACATTATTTAATGCCCGTTTTTACCACATGCCTATTGGTGAAATTACAAAAATTCATCACCAAAAGTCGGTTGATGTAACGGATGAACATCATAATCAAGATACAAAATATACGGAACAGCTTAACTTCAAAGTATTAAATGGAAAGTTCGAAGGTCAAACCGGAACCATTAAGCACACTTATTATCAATCACAAGTGGACTCTGAAAAGTTTCATGTGCATAATAAGGTGCTGTTACATATTAATAAGCATCCGAATGATGCGACGATTATAGAAAAGAAACGCGATACATTAGTGGTAGCCATCACTGGTATCTTCTTACTGATAGTATTATGGGTTGGCCGCAAAGTCGGCATACAATCAATTTTATCGCTGATTATTAATAGTGGCGCTATCTTAGGCGCCATTGCGATTCACAATGCGGTACCCTCAGTCAGCCTCTTTTGGTTAATGAGTTTGGCAGTGATACTAGCAACTGTCATTACATTACTATTAGTCACAGGTTGGCATTGGCGGACACTCATTACCGTTATCAGCACTCTATTCGGCACCTTTATTTGTGTCGGTATTGCAGAGTTGGTGATTCAAGCTACAGGAGGTTCTGGTATTAAATATGAAACGATGGATTTACTGACATTACCGCCTAAAGAAGTCTTTATGGCTTCAGTAATTGTCGGTACATTAGGCGCTGTGATGGATGTAGCAATTACTATCGCAAGCGGTATGTATGAAATCAAAGAACGTACACCTGCGATTGATTTAAAAAGATGGGCACTAGCCGGCCGACATATCGGCCAAGATATTATGGGTACGATGACTAACATCTTACTCTTCTCTTATTTAGCAGGCAGCTTACCGATGATGTTGATCTATTTAAGAAACGCCAATACGATTACCTACACTATTTCTATGAACTGGTCATTAGAAATTGCACGTGCGCTCATTGGCGGAATTGGTATTGTGTTAACGATACCTGTCACGATTTTATTAATGGAACTCTGGGTGAAAGTAAGGGGTGAGCAAACATGAATGCGGTAGTTATTTTAGCCTTAATTCTTTTGATTTTAATGATCATCTTCGGTGGTAAGAAAGGCGCCATTTCTTACGCCATGTTATTTCTGAACTTTGTCTGTGTATTGCTTGCTTTGATTGCGATTGTATTGCAGTTACCCATTCCGATTATCGCTTTAATCTTCTGCATAGTAGTCGCAAGTTTGAACTTATTTGGTTTAAATGGCAATAATGTTAAAACACAAGCTGCCTTTTATAGTACTTGTATTACGACACTTGTTTTATTAAGCGCAATATATCTAGCCGTGGCATTCGGTCATTTACAAGGGTTTGCGGCCGAACAACAAGACGAAACCTACGTTTACTCTATGAATATCGGTATTAACATGGTTCAGTTTATGGTCTTCACCACCTTGCTTGCGGTCATTGCGGCAGTGGTAGACCTTGCCATAACAATCAGTTCACCAATGTATGAATTAAGCGAAACGAACCCTGAATTAAATCGACGAGAATTGTTTAAGTCAGGCATGCGCATAGGCAGAGAAATTTTAGCTACTTCCGCAAATACCATTTACTTAGCATACTTTGGCGGCCAATTAACATTATTCTTTTGGTTCTTTAAATTGAATTACTCTTTCGGCCATATCATTAACTCTAAAATATTCGCACAAGAATTTGTTTCTATCCTATTTGGAGGCATCGCAGTTGCGATGAGTATACCGATTACCGCCTGGATAACTGCTTGGCTACTCAAACGTCAAACAAAAGCTAAAGTCGTTCAGACTACACAAAACTAAGGTGAGTCAATCTATCGTCATACATTTTGCGCAATGTTATAATGTGTAGGTATCTAATCAGGATAGGAGGTTTATTTTTCATGGCAAAACAACCTAAATCAAAATTACGCCGTTTATCTAATACGTTAAATATTGTCGGTTATGGTATTGAAGCTTATAATGCTTATGCCTATAATTCTAAAAATCGTAAATTATCAAGCATCGGTTTAGCGATTAACGTCACAGGAGGCATTCTTGATTTCTATACAGCATTAAAATCAGGACGCTTCCTTACAAAAGCATTCTCATTCGCTAACTTAGCAACAGTCGTTGTCACTTCTTATAACCGCTTCAAATCATTAAAATCAAAATAAATTTAAAATGAAGGCTCTATTTTATGTCACTTGGATATAAAATAGATCCTTCATTTTTTCGATGATACAACTTATTCCACTTATTCTATTTGAAGTTCCACTGAATTAAATCGCTGTCTTTGGTAGTTATGACAACCTATTCATCCAACTTAACACACAAAGTTTCACTTTCATTCAACTAATTTGTCCAATCTATTACAACTGATTATCAATTCATTTTTTAATAGCTTTAAATACAGATTGTGCAAGACTTTTCTTCAAAAGACTGCTATAATCGGTGGTAAATAGAGATATATTTCAATAGTACTTCTGCCTATCGACACAGTTTAGTATGCAGCAACACCTAGGAGGTAACAACATGAAACTTCAAATCACTGACGAAGCATTGAAATGGTTTAGAAACGAATTAGACTTAGAGCCAGGAGATAAGGTCAACTTCTACGTACAAGCTTATGTACACACTGGTTTACATGAACATTTTACAACTGCATTCAAGATTGAACCGCATGACAAAAACGCATCTGTATCAGTTACAGTCGACCGCATCACATTCTATATCAACGATTCTGATGAATGGTTCTTCAAAGGACTAGACTTATTAGTAGATTACAACTCTGAAACAGATGAAATTGAATACAAAAGCACAAAACTATAAAATAACGAGAGGTATTGGTATAACCAGTTCCTCTCGTTTTTCATATTAAAAACCCAGAGGCCTATCCACCTCTGGGTTTAACATCCAAATTAATGAATGAAATTATAATAGCCGACTTGGCTTGCTGGAATTGTACGGTAAGTTGTGTAACCTGGGTTGCCTGTAAAGTTCATTTCAGACACCAATACACTGCCGTCACCATTAATACGTTCTACGAAAGCAACATGGCCGAAGTAACCTGCATCTGATTGTAAGATTGATCCTACTGTCGGGTTACGGTCTACTGTGTAACCATCTGCACGTGCTGCATTGTCCCAATTGTATGCATGCCACCAGTAAGTACTGATTGGTTTGCCGATTTGGGCACGACGGTTAAACGTATGCCATGTACATTGACCCCAGTCGTATAAATTAGAGTGATTGAAAACTGGTGAATAGTATCCACCTGTTGATGTTGATACACCTGGTGATGGCGAATTTGTATTCGCTGCAGTTGTACCTGTCACTTTTAATTTTTGGCCTGGATAAATAAAGAAGTTATTCAAACCATTTAAACTCATAATGTTTTGGTAAGTTGTACCGTATTTAGATGCGATCAATGATAATGAATCACCTGGTTGCACTGTATATACTGAACCACCTGAAACACGTGTCGTATTAGAAGTTGTCGTACTGTTAGATGCTGTACCTGACACCTTCAATACTTGTCCTGGATGAATTAAGAAACCGTTTAAACCATTTAATCGCATAATATTTTGGTAAGTTGTACCGTATTTAGACGCGATTAATGACAATGAATCACCCGGTTGTACTGTATAAGTTGAACCACCTGAAACTGATGATCCACCTGAAGTACGTTGACTGCTTGTATTAGCAGAACCAGCTACTTTTAAGACCTGGTTCGGGAAGATTAAGTTTGAACTTAAGTTGTTTAATGATTTAATGTTCGCAATTGACGTATTATGACGTTGAGCAATTGACCATAAAGAGTCACCAGCTTGGACTCTATAAGTCGTAGCTGCATCTGCAGCTCCAGCTGTTGCGATAGCGGAAACCGCACTTGTTCCTACAACAGCAGCAATAATTTTCTTTTGCAATGGAAATGCCTCCTGACAATAGTATATTCTCTCTTTCAGTCTTGAATCTTCTGTTCTGCCCCAACAGAAGTTCAATAACCGTTTTCTCTCTTTTCCACCTATACACTTAATTATTATACACATCATTGAGCAAGGCTATATTATTATTAGATGACATTTGTATTACAAAAGATTCTTTTAACTTTTTTAAATAGTAATGTAAGCGCTTAACTTATTGATATAATAGCTTTGTGTAGACCTAATAATCCTGAATCTCATACTATTCGTATCTCTTCTATTTAATACATTTTTGAAAGGTTACAGCCTCATAATGTATTCAAAAACCTACTTTTCTAGAAGACTTTCTATCCTTTATTATCCAATACAAAGCTTCATCATATTAATCACACAATTTGATTAAATAATTTACAAAATTAACAAAAAGACAATACCCCTCTACAACTTTCATTGATAAGATAGTGTTGTATGCATGACATGCATATATAACTTCATACGAGATATAGAAAAGGAGGCTCCTCATGCACAAGCTACTTATCAGAACCTGCTTCTTAGTTGCGATGTTGTTCATGGTATTCAGTTTCACAAGTTTCGCAGCAGAAACAATGCAACCTGAAACTAATACAACAGATGTAAAAGTCGAACAGCCGGCACCGACACCTGCATCTGACACAACAACGCAGTCAACACAAGCAATACCTGAACCTGTTCAATCATCAGCTTCACCAGAACAACCTGCAGAAGATGTTGCGTCAAAGACTGATTCAAATGAACCGGCAGTGACAACAGAACAGGCACCTACAGATAAAACAACACCACCGGCAACACAAACACAGACGGTTGAACCTAAAACAGAAGCAACTGTTCAATCAAATGAACCAGCGCAAAAGACAGCACCTTCAACTGAAGCTACTCCAGATACAACACCAGCTGTATCTGAACCTAAAGCAGCTGAACCGACACCTACAACGACACAACACACGAAAATTCTTCACACGAACGATATGCATGGACGTATCTTAGAAGAAGACGGACGTGTCATCGGGATGGCTAAATTAAAAACAGTCAAACAACAAGAAAATCCTGATTTAATGTTAGATTCTGGTGATGCTTTCCAAGGCTTACCAATTTCAAACAATACGAAAGGTGCAGACATGGCAAATGCTATGAACGAAGTAGGTTACGACGCAATGGCAGTCGGTAACCATGAATTTGACTTCGGTGTTGAACAAGCACAAAAGTACAAAGAACAATTAAACTTCCCTATTCTTTCCGCAAATACATATAAAGATGGGAAGCTTATGTTTGACCCTTACACAATCGTGAACAAAAATGGGATTAACTACGGCATTATCGGTGTGACGACACCAGAAACAGCTGTCAAAACACACCCAGATAACATTAAAGGTGTCACATTTACAGAACCGATTCCTGCTGTCCAAAACATCATGAATCAAATTAAAGCTCAAACAGATATCTTTGT
Organism: Staphylococcus sp. HMSC65H10; assembly: GCF_001839185.1. Lineage (NCBI taxonomy): Bacteria > Bacillati > Bacillota > Bacilli > Caryophanales > Staphylococcaceae > Staphylococcus > Staphylococcus sp. HMSC65H10. The sequence continues at coordinate 25,082 of NZ_KV840314.1, forward strand.
TATTTTATCCCACCTAGGCATTGATCCTTCGACTAAAGCAGAGTGGCGCGGAGATACACTTGCGGATACCCTCGCACGTGACCGTCGTTTCTATGACAAAGAAATTATCGTATTAGACGGTCATTCTCACTCAGTTATTGAAAATGGCAAAATTAATCGTAATACTTTACTAGCACAAACAGGAACAGCACTCGCTAATATCGGTAAAGTTGAATTCGATTATCAAAATGGGACTATCTCTAACTTGAATGCTTCATTAATCAACGTTAAAGATACAGCAGATGTTACACCAGACCCTGCTTTACAACAACAACTTGATGAAGCTAAAGCGAAATTCGAAGCTCAAGTTTCAGAAGTAATTATTCCTAATAATACAATTCAATTCCAAGGTGAACGTGATGACGTGCGCAGACACGAAACAAACTTAGGTAACGCAATTGCGGACAGTATGGAAGCATACAGCCAAAACGGCTTTTCCCATCCTGCTGATTTCGCAGTCACAAATGGAGGCGGAATCCGTGCTTCTATCGACAAAAACCAAGATGTTACACTAGGCGATATCATTACTGTCTTACCTTTCGGCAACACGATTTCACAAATCCAAGTCAAAGGGACAGATGTCGCAAAAATGTTTGAACATAGTTTGAGCGCACCTGTTGAAAATGGACAATTAGGCGCTAACGGCGCGTTCTTGCATATTTCTAAATCAATTCGTGTTTATTACGATATTAATAAAGCACCTGGCGAACGCGTGTTAAAAATCGAAGTATTAAACAAACAGACGCAACAATTTGAAGCGTTAGATCCTAACCGTATTTACTACATGACTACAAATGACTTTACCGCTTCAGGCGGCGACGGTTACGACATGTTAGGCGGTTTACGTGAAGAAGGCGGCTCTTTAGATAAAGTCTTCTCAGATTACTTGAGAGAAGCAGACTTATCACAATACGACACTGACAAAATCAGCCGTATTATCAACGGTCAACCACCTGTGGCACAAACAGAGGAACAAGCAGATACAGAAACACAACCAGCGACTGGCGATACTGCACAACCAGCACCAAATACAACAACACCTGCAGTACCGACACAACCAGCATTACAACCTGTCGCAAGCACACAAACAACGCAATCAACAGCTTCAACTTCAAATGTAATTCCGTTCCCTGCAGCTACAACAACAGCACAAGCAGGTACATCACAAGTTAATGCGTCACAAAACAGCGCATCAATGACAGCACATCAAACAACTACAGCACAGGTTAACTCAACTGTGACAAACCTAGAGACAATTCAGTCTCATCTAACAACAAAATCTTCAAATGTTTACCCATTGCATGCCAATCATGCACAACAACAAGCTAAAACAGCTTCAACTACGAAAAATGACTCAAACACTGAACAGACTTTACCGGATACAGGAAGCAATGATCTTCCAGTATGGCCAATCGGTTTAGTACTGACAGGTTTAGGTGTGGCATATATCTCACGCAAACGAGATCATGCGGCATAAAAAACACAGCACAACTTCTGATTTTTCAGAGGTTGTGCTGTTTCTTTTTCTCACTTATGATTTTACTGTTTTCATCTCATAACCGTATGACTATTCAAATGTCTGAATCGTCATTTCAGGAATTCCAAAGTACTTTTCTAAGAATGCTTGATAATTATCAGGCGTTGTATCTTGAACAGTCTTCTCACCATTGACCAATAATGTTAAATGATTTTCAGTCAACGTATTACGTCCGACTTCGGTTGCTATTGTGATCAATAAACCTTGCACAAAGATAGAATCTGGACTGGATTGGTTAAATTCAATGCCATCTTTAAAATCATCTAATTGTTTCGGCTCATTTAATACACGATAACTAGTCTGCCATTGATGATTATCATTAGACCATTTTTCAATATCATAATGTGTCTCATCGACGTGATGCACACGATAACTGCCTGTCACGTCCTGCATACTCGTTTCATCCATCGGCAACGCAAACTTCGGCATATCTCCAAAACCGACATCTACAACATACGGTACACCTTCAATTACGACTTGAAGTGACATATGCGAACCTTCACGCGCCCACCCTTTTGGACTTAACACAGTTGCAGATAATGCCTTCACTTCAAAACCTTTATATTCCAGATAATGTTTAAAGAAATAATTCATTTCATAACAAAAGCCTCCACGTTGTTCATCAACAACTTTATGCATCATCGCTTCATCTGTTAACGCAAGCGGCCAGCCATTTTGTACATTGATATTCTCAAAGGGTACATGCAGCGCATATTGTCTGATATAGGCATTTAATGTTTCTAAACTTGTATCATGGTATTGATCAGTATCTATTTCTAAATATTGTTCTAGTCTTGCAAAATCCACCATACTTTATCTTCCTTTTCTATATATTTTGTTTTATTTGTTTAATATGTTTAATAGGCGTAGAATTAAATCGAAATGATTACGATTAAAGAGAAAGGAGTCGTTTTAGATGCATTACTTTAATTTTGATGCGTTACTTACACCGCATGAACATCAACAAAGACAATCTTTAATTCGAGAGATTGTTAAACAACCGACTACTCCCCCTGCATTTACAGACGCTTATCAAACATTACTTGATAAACATGTGATTGTTGTACAAGACCACCTTATCACTTGTCTCTATCCTTTTGCGACACATCCAACTTCATTTAAAGTTCAGCTTTCAAATCATACCACTGTCTATGCGATGTGTGCGATTGATGCATTAGGCATTCATTATGCCTTGAATGAACCGATTCATATAGAAGCACAATGCGCAGAAACGAAAGAACCGATTCAAATCTCACTTAAAAACGGTCAACTTAACACTGAGAATCCAGCTATCTATGTATTATTTAAAAATTTATGTTCAGAAACACAGTGTGCAGACAGTTGTTGTCCTGAAATTCAATTTTTCATCAATAAAAACGCATTAGATCAATACTATCACACACATATCAATCAAAATATTGCGGTCGAAAATCATACAACTTATCACGCTTTACCACTTACTGAAGCCGATACGGTTGCTAAAGAGATTTTCGAAATTCGCGAAATCAATGAATAGCAAATTACTTAAATAATAAAGGTGCCTTTCCGACTTGGAAGGCACCTTTATTCTATACATCTTTATATGAAATTATTTTTGTAATTGGTCTAAAGCTTGTTTTAAATCAGCGACTAAGTCTTCTGTATCTTCAATACCAACAGATAAACGGATTAAACCGTCTTCAATACCTTCTTTTTCACGTACTTCTTTTGGAATAGAAGCCTGTGTCATTAGAGCGGGTACTGAAATTAAACTTTCCACTGCACCTAAGCTTTCAGCTAATGTGAAGTATTCTGTTTCACGAATCACTGCCTTTGCGGCATCAATATCAGAAACTACAAATGACACAACACCTGTATGACCTGATGCTTGGCTTTCATGTACATCGTGATTTGGATGACTTTCTAAGCTTGGATGATATACTTTTTGAACATTAGGATGTTCCGCAAGCATTTTCGCAACTGCCACTGCACTACGGCTGACTTGTTCCATACGTAAACCTAATGTTTTAATACCACGAATTAATAAATAACTGTCTTGTGGTCCAAGCACACCGCCTGTTGAGTTTTGAATGAAGCTAAGACGATCAGCTAAATCTTCATCGCTTGTTGCGAGTAAACCACCGATAACATCACTGTGGCCACCGATATATTTAGAAGCAGAATGTAAGACAATGTCTGTACCTAATTTTAATGGATTTTGGAAATAAGGAGACATGAATGTATTATCCACTACAGAAATTAAATCATGCTTTTTCGCAATTTCTGCTGAAGCTTTAATATCCGTCACACGTAATAATGGGTTAGATGGTGTTTCAACCATTAACATTTTTGTTTCTGGTTTAATCGCCGCTTCAATTTTTTCAACTTCTGTTGTATCTACAAAGTCCGCATCAATACCGAAGCGATTGAACACTTTTGTCAACACTCGGAATGTACCGCCGTAGACATCAGAATTCACAACGATGTGATCACCTTTATCTAATAACATGATAACTGCAGACATCGCGGCTACACCTGAGCCGAATGCGAAACCAAAACGTCCATATTCTATATCTGCAATCGCACTTTCTAGGGCAGCACGTGTTGGATTACCACTACGTGAATATTCATAACCCTCACGCAAATCCCCGATATCATCTTGTAAATAAGTGCTTGTTTGATAAATCGGTGTCGTTACCGCACCTGTATAATCATCTGTTGTATGGCCGCCATGTACCATTTGTGTTTTCTTATTCATAAATCTTTAACTCCTTTACGCCTTATTTTTTTCCCGAATAATTAAAAATCGATTTAGACATATAACGATCACTGCCGTCTGGGAAGACTGTGACAATCGTTCCTTTGTCTATACGTGCTTTAATTTCTAATGCACCTTGTAATGCAGCACCTGAGGAACTGCCTACTAACAGTCCTTCTTGTAGCGCAAGTTGTTTTACATTATGAAAGGCATCTTCATCTGTAATAGTTAAAATGTCCGTTGCTAAACCTTTATCTAAGAAGCCCGGCCATTTTTCAGAACCGATACCTTCTGTGTCATGCAGGCGTTTTTTACCACCGTTTAACACTGACCCGACAGGTTCAACAATGACATTTTTAACACCGTGTTGTGCTAATACTTCGGCAGTTCCTGTAAATGTTCCGCCTGAACCGACACCTGCCACAAAGTAATCTACTTCCGGCAATTCTTTTAAGATTTCTTGTGCCATCGTATCTCGATACGCACCTGGATTATCTTCTGACTCAAACTGATTCGTATAATACGCACCATGTTCAGCCGCATAATCACGTGCCGCTTGTTGCGCACCTAACATACCGCCATTTTGCGGTGTACGAATCACTTTTGCGCCTAATGCTTCCATAATTGAAATCTTTTCTGCCGCAAAACCGATCGGCGCATAAATCACACATTGTAAACCATAGTGGTTTGCCGCAATTGCTAAGCCAATACCCGTATTGCCTGCTGAGGCTTCCACTATTGTGTCACCGCGCTTAATTTGTCCACGTTCCATTGCTTGTTCAATTAAGTATTTGCCTAAGCGGTCTTTTACACTGCCGCCAGGGTTGAATTGTTCTAGTTTTGCATAAATTGATACTTTATCATCACTGAACGACTCTAATTTAACCAAAGGTGTATTGCCGATTAAATCAAATCCAATCATAGATGTCCTCCCCGTGAAATGCATGATGACAGGCCCGACTCCTGTTTCCCATCATTCATTCCCATTATTCCTATCGTACTGGTATGAATTATAGCGCAATGCAGTTGTAAATGCAATTTTCTCTTAAAGTGTAACTTAAAAATATTGATGTAACTTCATTGTGTCTATTCACAAATAATCAAAATAAAATTAATAAAGTGAACTTTTAATGAATCTAATGTAATTTATATAAAGATGTGATACATTAGTGAAAATTAAAAACTAGGAGAGGATGCAACGTGCTTCACACGCACAATACTTTTAAAAACTTCATACAAACTATTTTTCTAGCAATTAAATGGATTATCATATCAATACTACTCATGAGTGCTTTTATGTATAGCTTATTATTTGCGACTGACCACTTTGAAAATCCGATAACACTATGTGTACTTTATATTATTATTCCGATACTCGTTTTATTCGTTTATCAGTATTATTTGAAAATATGTCATATACCTTCTTTATTCAACCCCAAATACGTTCAATCAACAAAATTAGATTGGTCTATCAAATTTTCCTTGATTACTGTTTCCTATTTTTCCACAAGTATTCTAAGTAGACTTGTTTACACAGGCGAGTCAGAGAATCAAAAGATTTTAAAAGAGCAAGCTGTTGATTTTCCTTCTTCATTTCTTGGTACTAGTTTTAATGCACCTATCATAGAAGAAGTAATATTTAGAGGTATGCTTTTTATCATTATTTTAACCGCCACTTCTTTTCTGTTTAACGAAACTAACCGCAAATCCATGTTTTTGAGAATGGCAATTTATGTAACACTTTCTACAATCATTTTCGGCTTTCTTCATGTGGTAGTCTCAGGCGATTACCAGCATGTTTTCCCTTATTTAGTTCCAGGATTCATTTACAGTATCGTTTTTGCATTAACTAGAGATATCAAAATCACTATCTTACTGCACATACTTAATAATTCTAGCGTTCACCTCTATGAATATGGCTATGAACAGATTAATGTTGTTATTAATATCTTGTTAATTTTAACTGCACTTATAGGGTTACTTGTCTATCTTAAATCTGATGACTTTAAACAGTTGCGTCATAAGTGGGAGCATCACCAATATATAAAGCTAAAGCGTAAATTCAATAAGGTGGAGACTCCATAAAACTTACTGGATACATTCTCAAATTAAGTTAGATATTGAGGCTAAATAGTAAAAAATTCCCGCTGCATGCATGATGCAACGGGAATTTTCTTTTGTGATTCATTTTATTTTAATTAAAGAATTGGATGACGAAAACTAAGAGTATTACCACAGGCAAGACATATTTAACTAAGTAATACCAAGGCATAAAGATTTTCAAACGATCATTACCAAATACTGATTTCAGGTCTTCTTTTTTCAATAATTGACCGACAAATAAAGTCGTCGCAAGTGCGCCTAAAGGCATTAAAATATTAGAAACTAAAAAGTCCATATTGTCGAAAATCGTACCCGCTAAAAAGTGTACATGACTTAATGTACTAAATGATAAAGTTGCTGGGATACTGATAATAAAGACTAATATACTGCCGATTAACGCTACTTTACCACGTTTACGGTTGTCATTCTTAGTAAAGTTAGACACATTCAATTCCAGTAATGAAATGGATGATGTTAACGCTGCGAATAAGAATAAAATCAAGAAGATGAAATAAAATCCTGGACCAAAGCTCATTTTCTCAAATACATGCGGCAGTACTTTAAAGAGTAAGCCAGGACCTTCTTCTGGTTTATAACCAAACGCATTGATCGCAGGGAAGATCGCTAAACCTGCAAGTAATGCCACAATAATATTCATAATTACAATGGATAACGCAGAAGTTTTAATCGTCATTTCTTTAGGGGCATAACTTGCGTACGTAATCATCCCTGTCGTTCCTAATGAGAGGGCGAAGAATGATTGGCCAAGCGCAAAGAGAATACCTTCCATAGATAACTCTTCCATACGTGGTTCTAATAAGAAACGTACACCTTCAGAAGCACCTTCCAATGAGAGTGAACGTACCACAATTAATATTAAAAAGATGAACAGCAAAGGCATCATAACTTTAGATGCTTTCTCAAGCCCATGCTCAACACCTAACATAACAATTACCATCGTCACTAAGATAAAAGAACCTTGTCCTAACATGGTATAAAGCGGACTTGAGATGACTTGTTCAAATTGAATACTGCCAAGTGTCCCGTCTCTTAGTCCTATTATCTGCATCGCAACTTGTGCGATATAAATCATAATCCAACCACCAACAACGCTATAGAAACCAAATAAGACAAAGACAGCGAGGTTACCGCTCCAGCCGATAACATTTGTCCATTTCTTATTTGATAATTTACCGAAAATAGCGGTTGTATAAGTTCTTCCAAGCTTACCGATTGTAAATTCCATAATGAGTAACGGCAAGCCTATAAAAATTGTAAATATTAAAAACATAAGTAGAAACGCACCGCCGCCATAGATACCAGCCATATATGGGAATTTCCACATGGCCCCTAATCCGATGGCCGAACCTGCGCTTGCTAAAATAAAACCGGTTGAGGTTTTCCACTGTGATTGTTTCGACACGCTGCTCATCCTTTTCTGTTATTTTCAGGCTAAAAACTAATTTACTTTAAAGCGTTAAAGCGTTCATGTAAGTAAGTATACTATAACACAAATATAGCAATCCCTCAACTAGCAATTAAACAGAATATCTTGTTGTAACCTTGTCATCATAGGCTTTCTCATATATTTTCGATTTTTTCTACCCCGTATCTCTTAAAGCTGCTTAACATTGCTTATGCATTCATTTTCAACTCAAAATGGCATAAAAAAAGATTACCCTTTTGGATAATCTCATCTTGCTTTAAAGTTACGATCAATATGCACTTATTCTAATTCCAGTAAAGCGTTTAATGTTGCTTCAACATCTTTTTCCATAGTATATCTGCGATAACTTAATTCATCAAAGTAATTAACGAAAGTTGTTCTAATAAAGCCGCTTTCCATAATACCTAACATTAAATCTTTAAACTCTCTGATAGGCATTGAAATGTCATTTACCTCGTAATAAAGTTCTAAAATACGATTCAATTTACTATGCAGTGTAGCAATACCTTGATACAGTTGTTCTTTAAACTCATCTGGTGCTTGGTTAAATTGTATATACATACGTAAATAACTGATGTTAGGTTTAAAAACCATATCTATGATAAATTGACGCAAGTTTTCTAAAGTACGTTGCGATATATTTTCTTGTAAGTCTAAGATTCTATTAAAATATTGGATAATTCTATTTGAACATGCTTCATAAATATTAGCTTTGCTTGGGAAATAATAGTATAAGCTCGCTTTTTTTATAGATACACTGTTGGCTATTTCTTCTAAAGTACAACCATAGTATCCTTTTTTCGCAAATAGCTCAATCGCGTTGTTGACTATTTCGTTTTTCATAACGAAATCCCTCCAATTCATCTTTCTCTTTCTCTTCTTCTTGGGTGGAAATATCTATTTTTCAGGGTAATTAGTTTTTGCTTGTTGATTTACAATCGAATACTCTATATTTAACTATCACAGTCAACACACGGTTCGAGTGTTCGTAGAAAATTTAATAGTAAAAGTACTCTTATGGCCATCTTATCATATACGAACACTCTGAAAAAAACATTATCTTGTATGATTTTACGCTACTTTCGTTGTTAAGTAAAACGGTTTCACAAAAATTCATTTTAATCTTACATAAAATTAATGATTTTTTCTATGATTTTTTGTTTCTCTGTGCTTCTTGTCATTAAATGACCTGAATCCTCAAAACATCCAGTTTCAATATCCGATGCATGAACCAACTTTTTAGCGATGCTATCTACACTTTCCTTATACGAAACATCATCTTTTCCACCGTATAATAACAGTGTCGGTGCTTTGATTCTGCCAAGCTCATTCATGGTTTGATTCACAAACGCTTCAAAATGGGCGGCACCCTCTTGATAAGCAGGCACATATGCCATTTCTTCTGCTTGTTCCTCTTCAGTACAACCAATATAGTATTGTAGTCGTGTACCATAATGGTTCAATCTGCTTAACACACCTTCTGCAGATTTATGATAAGGCACTGACATCCCAATCACACGATCTACGTCAAATTGTTCAGCTATTTTTAATGCAAAAATACCACCTAACGACACGCCAAGAACAGTGATTTTACGGTATCCTTTTGCATGTAGAAAACCATAAGCCGCTTCTGCATCTTCCCACCAATCTCTAATATCATATTGTACGAACTCAGAAACAGGCAGACCATGCCCCCTATAACAAGGCGCATAACAGGTATAATCCTCTTTATGTAATGCTTCTGCTACTTCTTTGACATCTTGTACAGTCCCAGTAAAAGAATGCAACAACAACACCGCTTCATCTCCCCCTTCCAAAAAGAGATGTTTCGGTGCTTTCACCTTCAACATACTTACTCACCTCCAACACATTCGTATTAATTCTATTATAGGTTCTCTTTCCTCCTTATTTCCACCTTCAATTAAACGCCATTAAATATTGTAAAACTCTTAACAAAAAAGACTAAGAACGTTTAAAATTTGTTCTTAGTCTTACACCGTTATGTTATTTATTTAAGATGTGCCATCGCGCTTTCTTCTTGTTGAATGCGTACATATAGTGAAACTGCATACGGAATAAGCAGTACACTTACTGGATAAGCTTGTGTTAATAAAATCACACCGATTAATTCAGGAATAATATTTAAGAAATAATTCGGATGTTTAACGAATTTAAAGAGTCCTGATTTTACAATATGATGTTCTTTAAGTATGTAGATTTTCAACGTCCAAATTGGACCTAGTGTACGAATGACCCAAAACAACATCACATAACTGACGATCAGTAATAAGAGGCCAATTTGTGATACTACATTAAATGCGGGTTGAGCGATTGTCGCATAAACAAAGCTGGCCACATAAATTAAAATATGTAATAACGCAAGATATTTTGAGTTCTTTGCGCCATATTGCACTGCACCTTGCGCAATCAATTCACGCTCATGACGAATAGAGATGGATAAAGAGTATAAGCGAATAATAAAGAATAAACCTAGAATCATTAAAACCATAAAAAGCGTAACCTGCCTTTTCTCAAAGAATTAAAAAATCCGAATTTTGAACGATAGCCAAAATCCGGATATCCAACGAATAAGGATAATTGGTTTCATATAGCGGTCAACTAATGAAAATCCATAGAAAATAATTACTTAATTTCCTATTTTCAGTGTAGCGTTTTGTATCTGCATACACCATAAACCAAAGTTTAATAAATTCTTAATTCGAGTTAACAAAATAGATTACAAACGAATGAGAGACTGAATTATATACTATCTTATTTGTCTTTTTGTTATGCGTTGTTCACCGTTTAGTTTTTGTATATACTACAAATTAACTAACATACATACAATCCCTCTTTATGTACACGCTTAGCCCAATCACAAAATCAAAGAGACATTGTATAGAGAAAGTGGGTAGTCATTTATGTTACAAGCGATACTTCATGGTGTTTTGTTAGCGTTAGGTCTGATTTTGCCTTTAGGCGCACAAAATGTCTTTGTGTTTAACCAAGGTGCGAATCAGAAAAAATTGAAGCGTGCTTTACCTGTCATCCTCACTGCAGGATTTTGTGACACATTTTTAATTGTAGTCGCAATACTCGGTGTGTCTTTGATTTTAATGTCTATGCCGACGTTACAATTAGTGATCTATATCATTGGTTTTGTATTCTTAATCTATATGGCTTGGTCACTTTGGAAAGAAAAGCCTTCTAATATTGATGAAATTGAACCGATGAGTCCTAAGAAACAAATTCTATTTGCGCTCTCTGTTTCCTTACTTAACCCACACGCTATTATGGATACAGTCGGTGTCATTGGGACAAGTGCCTCAATCTATGAAGGGGATGACAAATTGGCCTTTTCTATCGCCACCATTTCTATTTCTTGGATTTGGTTTATCTTCTTGGCAGTTTTAGGACGTATAGTCGGCACTGTCGATAAGTCTGGCAAATTCATTTTAATTCTTAACAAAGTATCCAGCGTTATCGTTTTTTTGGTCGCGTTGATTATATTAAAGAATATTCTCTCTTTAATACTCTGAATTTAAAAAGATCTATCCGTATTAATTTAGCTTCTGTGTCTGCAGAAGCTTTTTATTATACTTTCACATATTAAAAAGCACTCAGCACTTTTTGAATTTTAGTCAAAAAGCCTGAGTGCTTAATTACGGGGTTTGACTGAAATGGTCTGGAGGTCCTTCAATCACGTGTCTATTAAGCTATTATTTAAGTTTATTGTTCGTTCACAACTTTCACTGCTTCATTAAGTGACTCTTCAGTAATGCCGTGTGATTGTGTCCAATGTGTTGTAACATTCGCACCTGAACGTTGGAATAAATCAATTAAACGTTCACTTTCAGATACAGGTACGATAGGGTCATGCGTACCCATTGAAAGATAGATGTCTGTGCCACTTAAATCTTTCACATGGTCAATGTGTGTTGGATAAAGCCCTGCGAATAATAATGCTTTCGCAAATTTAGTTTCCTCACGTAATAGTAAGTTAATCGCAATGTTCGTACCGTTTGAGAAACCAACTAAGATTGCATTTTCTAAATCAAAGTCATATTCTTTTGCGGCTGCTTGTAAGAACTCATATAATTCTGTGCCGCGTTCTTCTAAGTCTTTCCAATCATATTGACCTTCACCATGACGTTTGAAGAAACGTGTCATACCATTTTCATCCACATTTCCTTTCACACCTAACATGTTATAGTTTGGGTTCAAACGTAATGCGAGCGGGAATAAATCAGATTCGTCTCCACCTGTTCCGTGTAATAAGATGAATGTAGGTTGATCTGAACTTTGACCTTTTCTAAAAATGTGCTTCATTGTATCTAAAGCCATGATACCTGCCTCCTTAGTGATAAATTATTGATTTGTACGGCCTGGTTGGTTGTGGCGCGTTGTTTCAATATGACGTACTTGTGCTTCGATTTGTTCTCTTTTTGGTTCCAAGAATGGTGGTAATGATAAGATTTCACCTACTGTTTCGTATGGTTCATCTCCCATGAAACCTGGACCATCTGTCGCAATTTCAATTAAGATACCTGGATAGAATTTAGAATAAAGTGATTTGAAGAAGTAACGTTCTACAAATCCAGAGTTGCCGATTTGATATTTATTCAAACGGTCAATCCAGACATCTAATTCATCTTTATCAGCCACACGGAACGCAGTGTGATGGATTGTACCATAACCTTGCATACCTGGGTTGCCGCCAAGTTTACGTACGATAACTTGTCCGCCGTTACCGCCTTTTCCTGTTTCGAATAAATGATAGTCGCCTTCGGATTCAACTTCTTTATAGCCGTATACTTCTTCGAAAATTTGTTTGAATGGATCGAAACGGCTCACGTTTAATTCGATAGGTCCTAAACCGACAATCGCATATTCTTCTGGTACTGGCGCATTTTTCCAAGCAACACCTGGTTCTACACTGTCTGCTGAATCTGATTCATCAGAAATTAATGTGTAAAGTTGGCCATCAAAATCTTCAAAACGTAAGATTTTTTTACCAAATAGTTCTGTTGGCGCTTCATGTTTCACGTCAAACTCACTTAAACGGTCATTCCAAAATTCAATCGCCGCATCTGATGGTACACGTAATGTAATACGTGCAATTTCATCTGTTCCATGTGTACCTTTAGGAATTCCAGGGAAATCGAAGAATGTGACATCTGTTCCTGCATTCCCTTCATCATCCGCAAAGAATAAATGATACGTTTGGATATCATCTTGGTTTACTGTTTTTTTCACTAATCTTAGACCTAATACGTCTGTAAAGAAATCATATATTTTAATCGCATCACTTGTAATCGCAGTGACATGGTGCATACCTTTTAAGTTGTTGTTGTTCATTTATTTCATCTCCTTATCTTTGAATAACTTCCCTTTTCTACTCTTTTCTATCTTATAATGAGGACGTTGTTCTTCTGATATAATTATTATACTTCATATAATAATACTACTTTAGGAATAATGCAAGTATTTATGCTCATACATAAAAAAAGACCCCAAACTTGATATTTTGGAGCCCATTCACTATTGGTTAATCGCAGATTTTTGAACAAACTGCAATTCATAGATTGGATTTTCATCTAATTGATTGAAACTATCGATTTTACCGAATAACTCTATATGCTGTGTTTTACGGCTTAAGTTGTGTTTGAAGTTTATATCTACTTTTAAAGCTGCTTCATAGCCATTCTGTTGAATCGTTTCTTCTAATTCATGAAAGACACCTTCATTAATAGGCACAAGATAATACTCTTTACTTGGTAAAATACTGACATATTTCCTTTGAAGTACTTCTTCTTTACCCATGTGTGTGATTGTGACTATCACTTCTTTTGCGGCACCGCCGCCTAAGTTATACAGCTTTAAAAAGCGATTGCTATCTTGGTTTGCTGCGCTGATATTAAATAACTTCAATCGATCATTTTTACTTGTCTGCAGTAAAATTTGATTAAAACCAATGGCTGGCGTAAATGAAATACGCAGTTGATAGAGTTGAATCGATACAGACACTAAATAGAACAAAGCCATAATAAATGTCCCGATAGATCCAATGGCTGATAACAGATTAATCATATATTTCTCCTTTCTTTCATTTTCGCAAAAGACATTCTAACGTATACACAAACGAGAAAAAAGTAATTAAACTTATATACGAAAATAAATTTAAAAATATTAATTTTATCAATATAAAGAAGCACCTAGACAGAACTTCTCTGCTTAGGTGCTCATAGTGATAACTTTAATTAATTTCTACTGTACCTGTATCTGATTCTAATTCAATTGTGTGCGAAGCATTGCCATAACGTTTTGCTTTTAAAGCAGGTTGATGAATATCCATATCTACATCTTCTTTATGAATAACCTTAGTATTTTTAGGTGGTTCTGCATAATCTACCTCAATATCACCTGTGTCTGATTGTACTTGGAGATTCACATCGCCTTTGATACCTTTGACTTCAGTATCGCCAGTATCATTTCCAATTCTCATATTTTTGAAAAGTGTTTGCGTGATTTCAATATCACCTGTATCACTTGTTAAATCTACTTTATTAAGATTAGCTGCTTTTAACACTAACTCTCCTGTATCCAATTGCGCTTCTAAATGATTCGCTTTTAAACCTTCAATTGTCATGTCTCCTGTATCATTGTAAATTGTCACATCTGACAATTGACGTTCAGGTACTGTAATTGTGATAGTACTGTTTGTAATATTTCCAAATGTAAAATTGATCGTAGGGTTTGGAAGTTTTGATTCAACTGCTAATGTATCACCTTTGATAGTACTGTTAATTTTTGTTTTTCCTTTAATACCACCTTCCCCCTTAACATGGAAGTGGTCACCTTTTTTAATGATGACGTTTGAAGTATCCGTATTGATTTTCAAGTTTTTTATTTTCGCATCTTCATGCTTATAGTCTTTTGTGTAATGAATTGGATTATCAGCTTTTTTAAGTTGTTTTTTTCCTTCTACATAGCCCGCAATTCCGAAACCGACTGTAATCACTAAGCCTATACTAAAGATAATCAACAATGCTTTTTTCATGATTGCGCACTTCCTTTCACAACTTTAATATTCCAACGTAAATATTTCATAAAGAGAACGAAGCTCCATTTATAAGCAAGGTACGTTACTGTAAATAACATCAATCCGATTCCAAAGCATGTAAATGAAACATAGATATCTAGAGGAATAATTTCTCCAAATCCATCTATCATGCCTTTGACCAGTAAGAATATAGGTGCAGCTAGAAAAGTAAGCGTCGCCACACCTAAAGATAAAAGCACACCGAACCATGTCGCAATTACAATGGTAATAACGAAGAAGTTTAAAATACTTAATCCCATAACCGCTAACACAGCATTCGTGACATTGCCGGCATTGCGAGAAGATTCTGCTTTATCTACCGCCGCATTCGCACTCATTTCACGCCCGATGTCTTTCGGATTACCTAATTCCCGGGAAATTTCTTCTTCAGTTTTTCCTGCTTCTTTACCACTGATGAAGTGTGTTTCATACTCGTTTAAAATATCTTGGCGTTCTTCCGGTGAAACGCGCGTTAAATAACGATTTAATAACTGTAAATATTCTTGTTTACTCATCTCTCTCACTCTCCTCAATAAATAAATCTACAGCTTCTGTAAAGGCCTTCCATTCTTCAAGTAGTGCTTCTAAACGTTCATGACCCTCTTCGGTAATTCGGTAATACTTGCGTGCTGGTCCTTCTGTCGACGGTTTAAAATAAGTTGTTAAATAACCTTCCTTAACTAAACGGCGCATTAAAGGATAGACGGTACCTTCTGCGATTGTGATACGCGGTGTTATCTTTTGTACAAGTGAATAGCCATACTGATCTTCACCTTGAATAATAAGCAAGACTAAAAATTCAAGTGCGCCTTTCTTAAATTGTATATTCATAGCAAACCTCCAACACATTATTCAGTACTGTTTAATGTTTAATAGTAGTTCACTTATAATATACCCCTTACTATTAAATAATACAAGGTAGTGATTAAAAATCTTTGTCAGCTTGGTGACTTTTGTGAAGTTAACTTAAAGAAATGAATAAAAAAAGATGAATTCCACCTTCTCTAGTGAAATTCATCTTCTATCATTCATTAATGTATTGATGATTTAACCTTTTACTTTTTCAGGCCATACTTCTTCCGCAATACTTTTGACTAAACGAATTTTAGCCCATTGTTGTGCTTCAGTTAAGTTATTACCTTCTTCTGTTGATGCGAAGCCGCATTGTGTACTTAAAGCTAAACGGTCTAACGGGATATATTGTGACGCTTCTTTAATACGTTTTATGACTTCATCTATATCTTCTAATTCACCATCTTTAGAAGTAATGAGACCTAATACGACTTGTTTATCATCTGATACGTATTGAAGCGGTTCAAATCCACCTGAACGATCACTATCGTATTCTAAAAGATAAGCATCTACATTTTCTTGGTCGAACAATGGTGTTGCGACACTGTCATATGCGCCTGATGCGAACCATGTTGAACGGTAATTACCACGACAAATATGAGTTTGAACACGCAAGTCTTTAGGTAAACGTTCAATTGCGCGGTTATTCACGTCTTTGAATAATTGTTTTAAGCGTTCTTTTTCTTGTTGGTCACCGTTTTTACCGTTAATTTCAGTTTGGTCTCCGACTAAACGCCCCCATGTTGTATCGTCAAATTGAATCGTTTTGAGACCCGCTTCATATAAATCTTCAATCACTGTTTGATATGCATCCGCAATAGCATCAATTAATGCGTCATCTGTTTCGTAATATTTGCGTGTTGCTTCAATATTTTCTTTTCGTGTCAGCTCTGAGAAGAGTCTGGCAGGTGCTGGTACAGTTTGACGTGCCTCGATACCTTCTGGTGTATGAGCTAATAAGAATTTGAAGTCTGCCACAAACGGATGATTGTCTCCTGAAATCGGGCCTGATAAACGTGCTGTTTCAATACGAGATTGAACCGCATCGAACTCAAATCCGCCTTCATCTTTAACTGTTTCTACACCATTCAATCCCCAGAAGAAATCTAAATGCCACCAGCTTCTACGAAATTCTCCATCTGTAATAGATTTCAAACCATTCTCTACTTGCTTCTCAATCAATGTTTTAATCTCACGGTCTTCTACTTCTCTTAAGGCAGCTTGATCGATTTCTCCTTTTTCGAACGCTGCACGCGCTTCTTTTAATGCCTCTGGTCTTAAGAAACTTCCTACAATATCATAACGTAATAATTCACTCATCTTAACTTCCCCCTATGTTTATGTTCTTATTTCAAATAATAAAAAAGCCCCCATAAAGCCTATCTAAAGCTTTACAGGGGCGTAGAATTCGATTCTGCGCGGTACCACCCAGTTTCAAGAAGTCCATACTTCTCCTCAACAGTACTATCATACTCGAGCAGTGGTAACGTTTGCTAACACGTGCCAACTTAATGATTCAGCTGACAGATTCAGAGTCCATTTTCGATATTGTCGAATTACTTTTTCACACCAACCAAAAGCTCTCTGTTAATTCTTCAATATGTACTTTACTCATCATAATCAATTAATATTATTTGAATTAATCCTAGTCTATAGTTAAAAGAATATTCTGTCAATAAGAAAATTCACACTAAAAATTAAATCGACGTGAAATCTAATTTTTCTCTCCAGTTTAATTCATTCATAATTGTAATTCCGTGCCGTATTAATAACGCTGCACAGACACCCTCGCCGGATTTCAAGTCTCCACTGAATGTCCCATCATAAATCTCACAGGTTCCACAAGAAGGACTTTTCGACTTTAGAATCATTGCCGTACATTGATGTGCTTGTAGCAATTCCAATGTCTTTAATGCACCTTCTTTAAATGCCTCCGTAACATCTTCACCTGTCGTCGCAATGACTTTAGCACGACCTGACCACACATCAAAGCCATCCCCGCCAACAATTTCAGCTGCTGGTCTCGGTGTAGTCAAACCGCCTAATACTTCAGGACATAGCGCTATCGCTTTATCCTCTTGAACAAGTTGGCGTAATGTATCATTCAATTTATGACTGCCGTCGTAACGTACATTCTCTCCAATTAAACACGCACTGATTGCGATCATGAACTTCTCTTCTTTCTTACTTTTCTTCTAGCCAATCTTTAATCACTTCCAATGGAACCATTTGTCTGATTGTTGCCTCAATATCATGAATTTGGGCTTTTCTTCCCATACTGCTAGCCATATTCATTGGTTCATAATTCTCCCATTGTTCCAGCTCTTGCATTTTCTCTTTGATTTGTTGTTTAGCGAATGTTGTCATTTTATTTACCACCTTTTTCTCATTTTGGATAAATAAAATAGCCCTCCTTGCAAGAAGAAGCGCTTCACGTACGTCTTCTTATCTTTCAAGTTACCTTGTTGGATTTAGCACGTCACCTTGCGGTTGTTGCTGGAGCTTCACAGGGCCAAGTCCCTCCACTCACTCTTAATAAGAACTATTTTATTTATTACTATCATACCGTATTAACTTATTTTTTCAACTTATTTGATAAACTTTATTGATTTAAACCAACATAATAAAACACTGAAATATCGTTTATTCCAGTGTTTTGATTTCTTATAAGTCAGTCATATCCTCACTTTTAATATCGTCTTCAGATGACTTCTTATCAGATGATTTATTATCAGATGATTTCTTGTCTTTAATATTAATTTTGATTGAACCGATGTTTGGATCCTCGTAGTTCTCTTGATCTTTCGCTTTTAATAACACAGGTGACTCTAAATCATTTAACTTGTACGTTTCAATAGATGAAATTGTACTTCCTTTTTTAATATTATCTTCACCTTTATCTCTTTCACTATCATAAGTTTCTCCTCTTACATGACCGTAATCTAAGCGCTTTTCTGAATCTTTACTATCTTGATACGCTTCAAACACTTTCAAATAAGACCTAGTTGGTTTAACTTCATTGTCATCTTTACTGTTATTCGTCACTTCATATTTTACAACTAAAACATCATCATCTTGATATTCGGTTGTCCCCTTAGGCACAATTTCTGTACCCACAATTTTCACCTTTACCCCTTTGATTTCAACTGCGTTATCTTTAATTTTAGGTTTTTCTTTTGTTTTTGCTTGTTTCGCATCTAAACTAGATGTCTCCTCTTTCTCCGACTCCTCTTTTTTGTCACCACAAGCCGCTAAAATTAATACTGATGCACTTAATAAACATAATAGCCTCTTCATGATATCCCCCCATTTGTTTAATGTGTTGCATTATTACAAATCATTATACACAAATTTCATAAAATAGTTAACTTTATACAGAAGAATATTTTAGTTCTATTCTTTATACATTCTTTAACATTTACTATACTTTTTCGATGATAAATTTCATTGATAATACACTTCAGCAAAATAGTTGGTATTGTATCTCTTACTTAAATTGATAATTTGAATTCATTTTTAGAATGTGCGAATAAAATAATTCTAACCCTGTTTCAATTTCAGGAACGTTTCTCCTGCTTTAGTCACTTCATACGAATGTCATCATAGTCTAAAGAAAGTACGTCCAAGCTATCGATTTCATTTATATGATACACTGCAGTTATATGCATTAAAGGGGGAAAATTAAATATGGGGTACATTTATACTTATGAGGATAAGGTGCATCCTTCTTGGATTGATCATAATCAACATTTACATGATGCACAGTATTTTTCAATTTTCAGTGATGCGGTCGTCGGTTTCTTTGCGAAAATGGGGTTCTCGATTGATTACCGACAAAAACATGACACAACAATTTTTAATTTAGAAGCACATATCACTTACTTAAAAGAAATGTTGCTAGATGAAACGTTTACGGTAGAAGTTTATGTTTATGACTATGACCACAAACGTGTACATTTCTTTTTAAAGTTGTTTAATCAAGATCAAGTCCCGACTGCAACGTATGAGGTTATCATGATGGCTATTGATAACCAACAACGTCGCAGCAGTGCTTTTCCAGATTTTGTTTTTGATAACATCAAAACATATTATGAGGAACAAGGGGAATTTGAAACACCGAAACAACTCGGTCATGCGATTGGTATTCCTAGAAAATAAAAAGAAGGCAAGTGTCCTGTTTAGGTGCACTTGCCTTTCCTTATGTCTTGTATTAATTGAAGACCATACCGCCATCAATAATTAAAGCTTGGCCAGTCATATAATCACTATCTGGTCCTGCAAGATAAGATACACATGCTGCAACATCTGAAGGTTCTGATAAACGTTTTAATGCGATATTTTTAGAGAATTGTTCCATACCCCATTCATATGGTTTACCTGCTTCATCAGCTGTTTTTTGTGCGATATCTTCCATCATCGGTGTTTTAACGATACCTGGGCAATACGCATTCACAGTAATACCTTTATCAGCTAAGTCACGCGCTGCAGTTTGTGTAATTCCGCGGATTGCGAATTTAGTTGCGCCATATAATGCAAGTCCTGGGTTTCCGACTTGTCCTGCTTGAGAAGAAGCGTTAATAATTTTACCACCGTGACCAAATGATTCAAAAGCTTCAACCGCTGCTTGAATGCCCCAGAAAATTGCGCCGACGTTTACATCGAAAACTTTGCGATATTGATCATACGTAATTGTATCAAGTGGTGTTTGTGGTCCTAATCCAGCGTTATTAACAATCACATTGAAATCTCCGAAGTGATCTTTCACTGTATTGACTGCTTGGAAGACTTAATCACGATCTGATACATCTACTTTAACCGCAAGCGCTTCATAACCTTCATCACGTAAGCTTTGTGCAACCGCTTCTGCAGTTGTTTCATTAAAATCTGCCACACCTACTTTAAAACCGTCTTTTGCGAGTCTGCGACAAATTGCTTCTCCGATACCTTGTCCGCCGCCTGTCACCATTGCTACTTTGCCTTTTACTTCTGCCATGTTGTTCGACTCTCCTTGTTGTTCCATATATTATTGTACACTTCTATTTTAATTCAATTTCAGAATAATCGCAAAACTTAACCGTGATATTATCCACCAAAAAAGCACACACAATTTAAGGTTTGTGTGTGCTCGGGATATTAAATAATTTGTTTGTCTTCTAAATAGTTTAGAATCTGCTGAACCACTTCTTCCACAGAAGTTGTCTCTGTATCCACGACAATTTCCGCATGTTCTGGCGCTTCATATGGCGCATCAATACCAGTAAAGTTCTTAATTTCTCCTGCACGTGCTTTTTTATACAACTGTTTCGGGTCACGCTGCTCACACGTTTCAACACTGGCTTTCGCATATACCTCGATAAATTCGCCATCTTCTAAAATTTCACGGACACGATCACGATCTTCACGATAAGGTGAGATGAACGCCGTTAATGTAATCAGTCCTGCATCTGCTAATAATTTACTGACTTCACCGATACGACGGATATTTTCTTTACGGTCTTCCGGACTGAAACCGAGGTTATTATTTAAACCATGACGGATATTATCTCCATCTAAACGATACGCATGAATACGACGTTCGAATAATGCTTTTTCTAAAGCAACACTGATGGTAGACTTACCTGAACCGGATAAACCAGTGAACCATAGGACTACACTCTTATGGCCATTTTGAGCTTGACGTTCTGTTTTCGTTACTTCTGAATCATGCCATGTAATATTTTGAGATTTTGTCATCGTTACGCCTCCTCATTTTGTTCTCTATGTCTGCGTAAACCGCGAATTAACACTTCAGCGACTTCAGGACGTGAGAATTCTTTCGGTAAAGATTCTCCATTACGTAATTTTTCACGGACTTTTGTCCCGCTTAAATGCACATGATGTTCTGCACCATGCGGGCACGTTTTCGCTGTCGCCATATTACCGCACTTCGTGCAATAGAAAGCATGTTCAAATTTTAAAATATGAATGCCCAACTCTTCTTGATATTTCGTAATCAACTCTTGCGCTTCATATGTACCATAATAGTCACCTACACCTGCATGGTCACGTCCTACAATGAAATGTGTACAACCATAGTTTTGGCGCACAATCGCATGTAAAATCGCTTCACGCGGTCCTGCATAGCGCATCGCAGCTGGATAAATCGCTAAGCGTGCACGATCTTCTGGATAATAGTGTTTTAAAATCACTTGGTAACTTTCCATACGAACATCCGCTGGGATATCATCAGACTTTGTTTCGCCTACTAATGGATTCAATAAGAGACCATCAACTGTTTCTAACGCACTTTTTTGGATATACTCATGTGCACGATGTACTGGGTTACGTGTTTGGAAACCTACGACTGTTTTCCAGCCCAAATCATGAAACATTTGACGTACTTCAATCGGATCTAATTCAAATTCTTCAAACTCACTATGGTCTGGACGATTTACTAATTGAATCGGACCTGCTAGATACACATTACCTTTGTCATATACTTTTTTGACGCCTGGATGAGCTTCTTCTGTCGTTCCATAAACATTTTGTGCTTCTTTTTCTTTATCATACGTATATTTTTCTTCTAAAGTTAAGACACCGTATAACTGTTGATCTTCTCCATAAAGCGCAATCTGTTCTCCAATTTCATATTGGTCCGCTTCTGCTTCATTAACTGGTAAAGTAATTGGAATACTCCATAACGTTCCATCTGCAAGATGTAAGTTTTCAACGACGTTTTGATAGTCCGCTTCTCCCATAAATCCTGTTAATGGACTGAACCCGCCAATTGCGATTAATTCTAAGTCAGATAAACTCCATGCGTTTAACGTTAATGTTTTAAAAGCAGCTGCTGCTTCAATTAATGCTTCACGTTCTGCTCCTTCAAGTTGACGATTAATTAACTTACCACCATGCGGTGTGTTCGTATGTTCTAAAATTTGTGTTGTTGTAGCCATTTAACTCATCTCCTCTTATTGTTTTACTCTTCCTACTTTATTTGCTTCTTTTTTGTGAAAAAAGTTCGATAATTTACCTTCTTTGCGCAAAATGACAAACAATAATGCAAACCAACCGATAACCACTGCGATTCTTACGAAAGCAATCGCTTCACCCGGTGCACCAAATGCGTTCAACAAAGTATTGCTGTTGGTAAAGATAATCAAACCACCCACAAAAATGCCTAGGACATTCACTGGGATGATCTTAACGAGCCATGCCGCAAATGGTGCAGCCGCAACGCCTCCGACACTTAATGCCAGAACCAATCCCCAATTAATTAAATGAAGGGGTAAGAAAATCAAGAAACTGATAGACGCTGCAATCGTTACGAAAAACTCACTGATAGATACACTGCCGATAACATGACGAACATTGATATCACGACGTGCAAGTAATGCAGAAGTATTGACTGGTCCCCAGCCGCCTCCACCGATAGCTGTTAAAAATCCAGCAGTCGCACCAAGCGGAAACATAAATTTATTACTCAACTCTGACCCTCTTGTCAGCTTTTTAGTTTGTCCGCGTTTAAACGCAAATTGAACTAAAATATAAATACCGATGGTAATCAGGAACAAAGCAACGACAGGCTTAACTAAACCTGCATGCAGATGGCTGACTGCCGCTGCACCAATGAAAGCTGCCATCGATCCCGGCACCGCTAATTTCAGTATTAAACGCTTATCTGCGTTAGAGAATGACATGTGCGAAACACCTGATGCTGCTGTTGTCGCAATTTCAGAAAAATGGATTGTCGCTGATACAATGGCTGGTGCTAAACCAAGCGATAACAAAATCGATGATGATGTTACGCCGAAGCCCATGCCGAGGGAACCATCAACCAATTGTGCAAAAAACCCTACGAAGGCAATAATTAATAGTTTTTTCATTGTCTTTGCTCCTTTCTTTCAATAATCAAGTTTTGATTGTTAGAATTTTCATATTATTTATGTTGTGTAGTACATAGACGATACTATTCTTATCAGTTTACAAGGAATTAAAGTTAAAAAAATGAACTTAATATGTCTTCCTTGCCGGTATGACACATTTATTGATGCGCTGCTGCTTGGGCTGAAACAGATTCAAACCAGCTGATTTTCTCACGTAATTGTACGACTTCACCGATTACAATCATCGATGGATTTTTAAAATCTTTTGCGACATCAACAATGGTTTCTAAAGTACCGACTGCAGTTTGTTGAACTCCGCTTGTTCCTTGATAAACCAATGCGGCAGGTGTATCTTTCGGTCTGCCATGTTGCACTAACAAACGACAGATTTCAGGCAACCTGCTGACACCCATGTAAATACACAGTGTTTCAGGACCTAATGCTAAATGTTTCCAATAATCTTCTTTTAACGTTTTTTCTTTATTAACACCTGTCACAAATGCGACAGAAGAACTATAGTCTCGATGTGTAACTGGGATACCTGCATAAGCAGGTGCGGCGATACCTGAGGTAATACCAGGTACAATTTCAAAAGCGATGTGATGTTCTGCCAGAACTTCCGCTTCTTCTCCACCTCTACCGAACAAGAAAGGATCTCCGCCTTTTAATCTTGTTACAGTAAGACCTTTACGTGCGAAACTCACCATTAATGCATTGATTTCTACTTGAGGAATTGATAAACCACTCGGGTCTTTCCCACAATAAATCAATCTTGTATTCGGCTTTGCGTATTGCAATAAGGCCTTATTAACGAGGCGATCATATAGAATCACATTGGCTTGTTCTATAGCTTTGACACCTTTTACTGTGATTAAATCCGGATCTCCGGGACCTGCGCCTACGATATATACTTTTCCCATTCGATCACCTCTTTGTTTTATTTAAATAGATGTTGGGCATTACTGGAGAAAGGACGTATCCAAGTGCGTAGATACGTCACTTTCTGAGGTAATGCTTACTGCTTATCTGAAGTCACGACCATCTGTAACTTTTTCTACAATACCTTTACGTACTACAAAGTCACCGAAGTGTTCCCCTGTTTCACGCTCTTTACTGTATTGTTCTAAAATTGGACGTAAGCTTTCTAAAATTTCCGCTTCTCCGATATTTTCTTTATATAATTTATTCAAACGTTCACCGATAAAGCTACCGCCTAAATAGAAATTATATTTACCAGGTGCTTTACCAATAAAAGCAATTTCAGCTAATGCAGGACGTGCACAGCCGTTCGGGCAACCTGTCATACGAATCGTGATTTCTTCTTCTCGTAAACCAAATTCATCTAAAATGTCTTCAATTTTAGTCACTAAAGAAGGTAAATAACGTTCTGACTCTGCCATCGCAAGCCCGCAAGTCGGAAAGGCCACACAAGCCATAGAGTTACGACGTAAACCACTGTAATTTTTGCCGTCTGTTAAACCATACTCTTCGATAATCGCATCAATAGCGGCTTTATCTTCTTTCTCAACATTCGCAAAAATCAGGTTTTGGTTCGGTGTCATGCGAATTTCACCTTTATGTGTTTGCGCTAATTTCTTAATCGCTGTTTTCAACTTAAAGTCTTCTGTATCTTTAATACGACCATTTTGAATGAATAATGTATAGTGATACTTACCTGAACCTTCAACCCAACCTAAACGGTCACCGTTACTGTCAAATTCAAATGGTTTCGCATCTTCGATTTCCCAGCCTAAACGACGATTTAATTCTTCACGAATCCAATCCACGCCTTTACGTTCCACTGTATATTTGAAACGCGCTTGTTGACGGTCTGCACGGTCACCGAAATCACGTTGAATCGTTAAGATTTTCTCACAAACTTCCGGTGCTGTTTCTTTAGGAATATAACCTAATACTTTACCGACTTGAGGATGTGTTCTTAAATCATCATGCTTACTGCCCATACCGCCGCCGACAGTTACTGTAAAGCCGGTTAATTCATCATTTTCAACGATACCGATTAAGCCGATGTCTTGTGAATAGACATCAATATCGTTAGAAGGTGGTAACGCAATACCGATTTTAAATTTACGCGGCAAGTATGTTTTACCGTACATAGGTTCATGATCTTCTTGTTTAGAATCGATGATTTTTTCACCGTCTAACCAAATTTCATGGTACGCTGTCGTCTTCGGTAATAAATGTCCGCTGATTTTATCCGCATAATCATTTATTTCACTATACACATCAGATTGGTAGGGATTAGGGTTGCACATGACATTACGATTGACGTCACCGCACGCTGCGATTGAATCAAGTACAGCTGCGTTAATCGCTTGCATTGATTTTTTTAAGTTGCGTTTTAAAATCCCATGATACTGTACAGTTTGACGTGTGGTTAAACGAATTTGTTCACCTGCATAATCATCTGCCAATTGATCTAGCTTCAACCATTGATCCGTGGAAACACGGCCTCCAGGGATACGTACACGAATCATAAATGCGTAGAGAGGTTCTAATTTTTGTTTGCGTCGTTCTTGACGTAAGTCACGGTCATCTTGCATATAGCTGCCGTGGAATTTTAATAACTTGGTATCATCATCAGCGATTGCACCAGTCACAGGGTCTTTTAAACCCTGTGCAATGGTACCGCGCAAATAATTGCTTTCGCCTTTATTACGTTCTAAATCATCTAAGCCTTTATATAAATCATTGTTATTCTCAGCCATAATTTGCCTCCTCAAAAATTAATACACGTCACGTTGATAGCGTTTTTCTTTTTTCAATTCTGATAGGTACTCTTCTGATTCTTCTTCAGATAAGCCGCCTTCTTTTTCCAATACATGAATGATGGCTTGATGTACATCTTTCGCCATGTGTTTTTCATCGCCGCAGACATAAATTGCTGCGCCATTTCTTAACCATTCATAAAATTCTGCACTGTTTTCATCGATTAAATGCTGAACATAACGTTTTTCTTCTTGATCACGTGAAAAGGCTAAATCTACTTTTTCTAACACACCGCTCTTCAACCAATCTTGAATTTCGGTTTGGTATAAGAAGTCTGTTGTAAAGTGTGGGTTACCAAAGAACAACCATGTGTTGCCTGTTAAATCCAATTCTTCTCGTTCTTGTAAGACACTGCGGAATGGAGCGATACCTGTACCTGGTCCAATCATGATGACTGGTGTGTTCTCATCGAATGGGAATTTAAAGTTAGGATTTTTCTTCAAGTATACTTTTAATTTATCGCCCGGCTCTACACGTTCTGCGAGTTGTACACTGCAGACACCTGAGCGTTTACGATTATGTGCTTCATAACGTACTGCACATACTGTAATGTGTACTTCATCTTCATTTGCTTTATGACTGCTTGAAATAGAGTAACTGCGTGCAGGAATTTTTCTTAAGACTTGATGTAATTGGTTCGGTTGTAGTGACTCTGTAGGGAAATCATTCAATAAGTCTATTAAGTCACGACCGTAGATATAATCTTTCACCCATTCACTATCAGAGGCTCTATCTAATAAGTCTTCATTATCAAAGAGCTGTGCTGCACTTTCGATTAATGGTTTCGTTAATTTTGTGATTTCAAAGTATGACGTCAATGCTTCTTCTAGCGACATTTTGTCACCTTGTGTATTCACAGTAATATCTTTTTCTGCCACCCAATCTTGCATATCGATAATTTCATCCACAAGTTCTGGGTCATTTTCCGGTAAGATATTAATGGAATCGCCTGGTGCGTAGTCATCGCCATAACCTTCTAATGATAATTCAAGGTGGCGAACTTCTTTATCAGAACCACGACCAGTTAAATTAATATTTTCTAAGACTTCTGCTTCGTAAGGAAATGTTCTTGAGTAAATGGGTCCAGAAGCATCTTCAACAGGCGCATCTTGTGCCTCTTGAACCACTTGCTTTACTTCTTGATCGCCTAACTCATTAATAATGTTTTCAATCCATTCATTTGCGAGTTCTTCAAAGTCAATATCACAATCGACACGCGGTAAAATACGGTCAGCACCTAATTCTTCTAAACGTGCATCAAAGTCTTTACCCGTTTGACAGAAGAACTCATAAGATTGGTCACCTAAAGCAAGTACTGAGAAGCGTGCGCCTTCTAATTTAGGTGCTTTACGTCCGTATAAGAATTCATAGAAAGATAATGCGTTATCCGGTGGATCGCCTTCACCGTGTGTTGACGTTACGATAAGTAGGTCTTCAACATTTTTTAAATCTTTCGTTTTATATTGGTCCATTTCAGTTAATGTGGCATCAAAATCGTTTTCTTTTAATTTACTTTCGAGTAATTCTGCCACCCACTGTGCGTTACCAGATTCAGAACCAAATAATACAGTGACTTTGCGTGGTTCTACAGCTTGTTGTTGCGTTGGTGCTGCTAACGCCTGCGTTGGTGCTGCGCTAGAAGCAGGTGCTTGTGTTGCTGTGCCATCTTGGAGATGTGCCGTTAAATAACCGCTAAGCCAGAGCTTCTGGTCATTAGATAATGTTGATAACGCTTGATTAATGAGTTGTGCCTGTTCATCGTTGAACGGACTATTTGTTGCTGATAAATTCAAGTGTCTTCCCCCCCATATGATAGATTTTATCCTTAGTTTTTTAGTAGGAATTGAAACTAAAAAAATATCTACACTTAATTCAAGTATAGTCATTGTGCTTTCAAAATTCCAACATATCCACTAGGAATTATATACAAAAAAATTAATTGTAACTTTCAAATTAAGATTTACGTCCGATGTGCAAACCACATTCAGTTTTCATGTTGTTTTGCCATCTGCCTTCTCTAGAGTCGCCGCCTTCAAAAACAGGTGAAGTACATGGTGCGCATCCGATGCTTGGATAGTTCTGATCATGTAAAGCATTATAAGGTAAATCATTCGATTTAATATAATCCCATACATCATCCCAAGTCCAATGGATTAACGGACAAACTTTAATAGATTCAAAACGGTCGTCTTTATTCACAAAGTTTGTGTTGCGTCTTGTTGGAGATTGTTCACGTCTCAATCCTGATACCCAAGCTGTTTGGCCAGTTAATACTTCTTCAAGCGGTTTAACTTTACGGATATAACAACATTGGTTTGGATCTCTACGCCAAAGATTACCGCCATATTCTTGAGCTTGTTGATCAAGTGTTAAATCTGGCTTCTTCATAACAATGTTCAATTTAGGATATTTTGCTTTAACACGGTCGATTAAATCGTACGTTTCATCGAAATGGAGACCCGTGTCTAAAAAGACGATACGTGCGTCTGGTTTCACTTGCGAAATTAAGTTAATCAGAACGATGCCCTCTGCTCCGAAACTGCAAGCATATACAATTTCATCTCCGTAAGTATCATATGCCCATTTCAGAACATGATACGCACCTTTTGTTTCATCTGAAACATCTAATGATTCAAAAGGGTCTGAGGTGAAGTCTGTATAAGTAATTTTAGAAGTCAATAAAATACTCTCCCCTCATAGTATATAGATATAGCACCCTACAATTCAAATTGATACAATGATATTCGAATTGTCAGAAAATAATTATGTATTGAATCTTACCGTTTTCTCTATCCCCTGTCAACAATATTTATAATAATTTCACAAACTTAATAACCTTCTAGCAATATACGTTATTTTATACTATTCATAACCGATTTCTTTAAAATATTTAATGATGCTTTAACGCATTACCACGTTATCCAAACAAAAAAGAAGAAGAGATTTTCATCCCTTCTTCTTACTTTACAACCTGCACAAAATCTCGATTTGCGGTGATAAAATAACCCGCTTTTGTTTTTAAGCGCGGTGTCCCTTTAGAAGAACACACAATTTTATCTATTTCTATCGTGTCATTTAACTTCGGTTGGAATTCCGCTTCAGTTTTAAAGTTACGATCTTCATAAGCTTTACACTTTTTAATGACTTGAATCGTGATTGGCCAGTCTACAATATAATGTTCAGACAGATCACTGTCTAACTGTTCGACAAACTTTTTATTCGCAGTAATCACGTTCCCATCCTCTAATACTAATCGCGGTGTCCCTTTTTTAGAATACTGTATCTCTGATACATTAAACACCTCACCGACTTCCATAGATTGAGCTTGTTCTTGTGTAAATTCAGTATCACCATACACTTTAAACTTCTTAATCGCCCATACTTTCCCTGGGTTTTCTGCATAATATTTAGTAGTATCCACCTCATTAGGTTCAGCTGATGATGCTTGTTCTTGTTGTGTTGAAACGAATTCTACTTTCTGACCTTGACGTTTTAAAGCATGATTTTCCGTAATGCTTGGCAACATCATGTGTACTAAAAATGGTTTGTAGTGATCATAAATAACTTGCAGATTAAAATCGAAATCTACGTTTAATGCATCTGAAGGTATCCAGAGCTGATTGTCTTGCTGCTCAAACGTTACTTCCTGCGTAACGGATTCATCAGAAAGCTTCACCAAATGCACTGCGTCGACTTCTGTTGAATCCTCTTTATATAGCGTAATAACCTCATAGAACTGATTATCTTTAAGATGTGTGCCGCTATAGACCGCATAGAAGGGTTCGTATAAGGGTTCAACGGTGTGCAAGTCTTCCGGCAAATGATAATATACTAATCCGTCTGCAATATAATGTGGTGCTCGTATACCTTCGCTTAATAAAGTAATCAACGCTTCTACTTTTTCTTTATCGCTATTTAATAAGCATTCACATACTTTTTCATATTTCGGTTCAGTCAAGTAATCTTTAATATCTAAGTCATGTTGGTCTAAAGTTGAAACTAACTGATCAAAAGCTTCATAGAATTTATTTTTCTCTGCGCTTTTTAAGAAGCGACGATTCATGAATAAGCGTGATAAATAATCCATTTCTACTATTCGACTGATCGCATGTTTGCGTGCAGTCTCCGGGATGTCTAAATCTAATAACTGCTTTAACACTTCTAAATTAAAAGCTGTTTTTTCAAAAATATCTGTTTCACTGACCAATGATTGATTCGCACCATATCGATTCACATGATAGACCACGATATCATTCATAGCGGCTGTTTTAGCGTGCGCAATTACTTCAGTAAAGAATAACTTATCTTCTCCGTATTTCATCGTTTCAAAATAAAGATGATGATCTTGAATCACTGATTGTTTTATTATTTTTCCAGGTGGACCGACGGCACGAAAGATTTTATCAATTTCGTAAGGCACAAGTCCTTCTTCTTTTGTATAAGCACTAAAGCGCGCAATTTGGCTCACAGACTGGTCCTTATGTTTTAAACTTTGACCGAACACTATATCACTCTCTGTAGTTAAAGCTTGGTCAAGCAACTTCGGAAAACCTTCTGTATCTAACCAGTCATCTGCATCTAAGAACGTAATATAAGTGCCTTCAGCCGCTTCCATCCCCACATTTCTCGGCTTAGCTGGACTGCCGCTGTTTACTTCTAACTCTATAACACGCATGTAATCACGCGTTTGTTCAAATTGTTTTAATTGTTCCAATGAGTCATCTGTTGAAACATCATCAACAAAGATGGCTTCTATCTCATCATGATTCAACTTTAACTCATCAATAGATGATACACATTGTTGTAAAAACTGAGATTTATTATATACAGGAACAATAATCGATAATGCCTTAGACATAACATTCCCCCCTTGGATGTTGTCTCTCATATGTGTAGTTATGTTTACCTATATACCCCTCAGTCAAAAAACTGAACATAAAAAACACAGCAACCCTATAGAGATTACTGTGTTCTATCGCTTATATCTTTATTAATGATGTGCTACAAATGCCTGATATGACTCTGCATTTTGAATGTGTTGTTGAACTGCGTTAATCGCATTCACTAATTCAAAGTCTGGTGCTGTTTGGTTTAATACAGCTTGTGCTTGCGCAACAGTTTGTTTTAGCTGCGCTTCATCTTGATTCATTGAAAGATGACTTTCAGTTAATAAATGGTTTGCCTTTACAATTAGGTTTTGTAGTTCTGCTTTTTTACTTAAGATGTCGGCACTGCCTTTTTCAGTTTGCAAATGCAATTGAAATACCTCATTATAGATAGCTGAAAGTTGATTAATTGCTGTCACAACTTGTGAATCATTATTAGACTTTTGTTGTTTCTTAGCAAAATAAATCGCTTGGTTTAATTTATTCTGGTAGAATGTTGCACCTGATTCTTTCGCCATGTCTTTATAATAGTGACTCGCGTTCAATAAGTTTTTCAAGTTTTCTTTAGGTTGTACGCTGTAATCACGAAATTCGTGTGCGCCGAATTGGGCAGCTTCTGCTTGATATGAAAATACATGTGCACCTGCTGATCCAAGTAATACACTTGCGAGGCCTGTCAGTAAAAATTGTTTAAAATTCATCGTTGTTGTCTCCTTTAATTTACATGCTTTTATTATAAAACAGACATACACTACAATTGAATTAACTAATTATTAACTATAAATTATTTTTTACATATTTTTAGACACTAGCTGTTCACTTTTAACGAGTATCATTCAATAACACAACTCTAGGAGGATTAAGATGACCCCAAAACATATTGTTTCCGCTTCATGTGTGGTCACAAATGATGAGAATAAAATACTTTTAATCAAAAGTCCTTTGCGTGGCTGGGAAATTCCTGGCGGGCAAATTGAAAATGGTGAAACCATTCGAGAGGGTGTCATTCGTGAAGTGAAAGAAGAAGCCGGCGTCACCATCAAACTCACGACATACTGTGGTGTCTTTCAAAATACTGAACACAGTATCATCAATCATTTATTTAAAGGAATCTACATTGACGGCACACTTACGACTAGCGATGAAAGTTTGGAAGTTGGATTCTTTACTTATGAAGAAGTCATGCAAAAGGTCACTTGGGGGAATTTCACAGAACGCATTCGTTTATGTTTAACAGAAGACGAACAACCCTTCTTAGTGTCCTTTTGATATAGAGATACTATAGAATTGATCATAAAACTCAAATACATGTCATTCATAAACTTTACAAAATCCATACATCACCTTTACGCATTTCGAAATATAATGAAGACTAACGCAAAATCTATAAGTTGATGCTAATTTATATAAGGAGTTGCCTATGTCTCATTATTTCACCATTTTTATTGTAGCTTTAAAACTTGGTTTGATGTCCTTTGGTGGACCTACAGCGCATTTAGGTTATTTTTATGATGAATATGTGAAGAAAAGAAAATGGTTGGATGAAAGAGAGTACTCTGACTTAGTCGCGTTATGCCAATTTCTTCCAGGCCCTGCTAGCAGTCAAGTTGGTATCGGCATAGGTACCATCAGAGGTGGTGTATTCGGTGGTATTCTCGCATTTCTAGGATTCACTATGCCTTCAGTGATTGTTTTAATGTTATTTTCAGCTTTATTTGTAAATAACGGTACCACATTTACTTGGATGCAAGGATTGAAACTTGTTGCTGTCGCAATTGTGGCACAAGCAATTATTGGTATGGGCAAAAAATTAACCAATACGAAAACAACCATCGCATTGGCTATGTTTGTGTTAGCACTCTCATTATTGATCAATAGTATTTATATTCAAGTGATTGCGTTGGCTATAACTGGCTTATATGGTGTCTTATTCCTTAAACCTACATCAGCGCCAGACGCTGATTCTAAAGCGTTCTATTTACCTAAAAGATTAGGGATTATCTCTTTATCGTTATTTGTTTCTTTGCTTGTTGTATTGCCTATCTTAAGCGCAACCACTCAAAATATATGGATTAAAATGTTCGACAGTTTCTATCGTTCTGGTTCACTTGTTTTTGGGGGTGGTCACGTCGTGTTGCCACTGTTAGAAAAGGAGTTTGTACCGCAAGGATTGATTTCTTCTGATCAGTTCATTACAGGTTATGCGGCAGCACAAGCTGTGCCTGGCCCATTATTCACTTTTGCGTCTTATATCGGCACAAATATCGGAGGCGTTCTAGGAGGGTTGCTTGCGACATTCGCAATCTTTTTACCTGCCTTTTTACTGTTGTTTGGTGTCTTGCCATTTTGGGATAGTTTTAAGTCCAACCTTTATGCCAGAGGCTTTTTGAAAGGTATCAGCGCAGGTGTGGTTGGTATTTTAATCTCGGCTTTCTACCAACCTATTTGGACTTCTACGGTTAAACAACCTTTAGATTTCACATTCGCAACGATATTATTTGTCTTATTAGCTTATTTCAAACTACCTTCATGGGCAATCGTACTCATTGGAATTGGAATAGGTGTATTGTTCTATTAAAGTCTTAATAAATAATTTCAATTTTCAGCACTAAAAAACAACACACCTCAGGTATGTACCTTTAGTGTGTTGTTTCTTTATTTCTATGCTTCATTCACTGTTGGATTAGCTTTGTTTTCTATGATTTTAGATTTATAACCCGTCACTTCACTGTTACGGATTGGATAGTTTCTAAATACATATGACATTACCCAACCGACAATGAAACAAATTGCAGCTGCGATGGCTGCGTATTTTAATACGTCGAGTGCTGGGTTGAAACCAAACATAACGAGAATACCTGGTGTCGGTGCTGCTGTACCTGGCGCATCATTGACTAACCCCGAGTAAGCAATGACCATACCAGCTAGTCCTCCACCGATAAAGTTCGTCACATAGATTGGCACTGGGTTAGAAGACACTAAGTCTGCTTTTGACAGTGGCTCAATCGCAATAGAAATAACTGATTTCAAGTTACCAATTTTCAAACGATGTAGTAACGTTGTATTCATAAAGCTAGACGCAAACGCTGTTAACGCCGCAACTGCCATTGGTACACCTGTTAAGCCTAACATTGCTGTTAATGCCATAGAACTTAGTGGTGATGTTCCGACAACTGTCACAATACCACCAAGAATCAGACCCATCAGCAATGGACTTGTATTCATCGCCACATCGATAATACCGCCGATTTTCAATAATGAACCATCGACTAGTGGCGTGAACCAAACCCCTAACAATCGTCCAACTGGAATACAGAATAATACTACGATAATAAAGTCCATACCGTTTGTAATTTTCTTTTCAATAAAGCGAATCACAAACGACATCAGATAAGCCGCAAACAATGCAGGAATCAGCCCGATTTCCGCAAATGCGACCGCAAGCAACGCTGAGTTTTGTGGATTGATCTTTCTCGATAATGCGACTAGGAATGCGACAATGACCCCACTCAATGTCCCAGCTAGACTACCCGTTTCCTTTAAAAACTTAATATCGAAAATATCTCCCAATACAAACCCTTGCAGCGCCTCAACTAAGAATGTTGCAATTGCTGCTGTTGCTAAAGCCCCCATGACTGCACGCCCATCTGGCGCATAATACGTGAACACAGTGAAAAATACTAAAATAAGTAACAATAAACCTGTACCGATTAATATATCTATTTTGCACAGCCCCTTTTTACATGTGTTCATTCAAGCTTATACCTTTTAGCGCACGAAAGCAAATGTTATTTTCATTATAGTATGAATTTTCTAATAATTTTTATAAAGTACTTATTCACGAAATTTCAAAACAACTCCCTAATCCTAGTTATTAACTACGATTTAAAATTTCCAACTTACAACTCAACGACTATTTTATAATAGTAATTTTTGACTATAACATGACATATAATAATATATTCAATAAATAATAGATGTTTTGGAAATAAACTCGACGCTGATTGTTACTAATGACAGTTTCTTTTTTTCAATTTAAGTTCATTTGGATCACAAAAATCAAAAAACAAAGTGAAAAAATACTGAGAAACAGTAATTACTTTTTCAAGTTCTCTTCGGTTAGGGAAAC
Source organism: Staphylococcus sp. HMSC65H10 (assembly GCF_001839185.1). NCBI lineage: Bacteria > Bacillati > Bacillota > Bacilli > Caryophanales > Staphylococcaceae > Staphylococcus > Staphylococcus sp. HMSC65H10. The sequence continues at coordinate 60,569 of NZ_KV840314.1, forward strand.
AACTTAATTTACCGAATTAAAACAAAAGTCACTTCCTTTATATTTTTTCATTATTCTTGTCTTCAAAAAGGTATTTTTACCTTTAATTCCAAGTAAAGTTGATATAGTATAAGTCAAAAGTGTACAATATCCTTAATTTCTAGTAGAGTATAATTTTAGTGTAGAAATAATTACTCTCTTTTGCATAAAACTGGTCCAGTAATTTACCCATCTTTCTTACTTAGTTTAAAAGCTAAATTTATTACGAAGTATATTTAACAATAATATAATTCAATAAATATTACTTGATGCATAACGCCTAAAAACTTAATAAGTCGTTAAGAAGTTAATTCTAAGAAGGAATTTCCTAAAAATGTATGAGATTCAAACTAATGTATAAAATCTAAATCACATATCCACTATGAAGTGTTCAATCTATATAAAACGTCCATCCAATATGACCTACTATACTATGGAGCTTTAATCACTTGATTCTTATTATGGAGTTCATAAAACTTATAAATACAAAACTACATTTAACTAAAAAATATAAATACATGATGAATAAATAGAAAGATTCGTGCAACAAAAACATTTTTTACAGTAATTTTAAAATAAGGACCTTTTGTCCTTTACTCTAAAAATAATCTGATTACTATATCTAAATAAATTAGGAGTTGAACCCATGACTAATTCTGATTTGTTGTCCTTAATTGCTATTATTATATCTGCATTTACACTATTTAAGGTATTATGGCAAGAAAAAAAGCACCTCAACATAGAAATACACGAAGCACTAATATTTAAAAACCCTAAAAAATTCGATATTTTCATCTCTTTTATGAATCTCTCTAAATTACCTATTGGAATAAATAAAATCACTGTATATGACTCAAGAGTTAAAAAATCAATATTTTTTAATAACGAGGTTAAAAACAAGCAAATTTTCAAAGATATAAGTGTTACTGAAATACTTTTCACAGCAGGTTCCAAAAATAATTTTAGTTCTACATTATATAATAATTCTCTTCCAATTAATATTGAACCATACTCAAGTACAAAAGATATAATTCGATTTGATTTTTCAAATGATATCGCAGATGAAGGAATAAATAATTTTAAATTAAATCATAATACGCTTTTTGTAAAAATATCAACTACAAGAGGTGTCTTTTGGAAAAAAATTTCAATGGATAATATTTCATTTTACGATAAACCCATTGAGTTTTATCAAAAATATAAGCACCACAAAAAATCATCCAACAAAAATATTGATTAAAATATCAACGAATAATTCATACTTCTGTTCTATTTTTAATATACAACATATTCGAGTAATATCTTTTACTAAATTTTTCTAATACCAAGTATATAGTGAGCTTTCACCATCAAGTTAATAATCATGCATTATGTTGATCTAACCTAAAACAGATACTTAAGTTTTACATCTAAGAGGTTTTATTGTTTTATATAACTACTTACAAACTTAAAATTAATATCATTATCATAGACTATTCTATTAACATGGACTTCTTCATCTACAAAAAAGCCTGAAATTTCCAATTAATATGTCCTTATTTACCTTACCATCAAATAATCTAATATGAGATTGTCGTTTTACTTCCATGCTGTATCTAGCATGGGAGGAGGTGACATTATATTCAGCATCATATTTGTATCTTTATTGCCCCTATTTAAGTAGGAGTAACAATCACGTTATTTTCCTATTGGCTAAATAATCGAATTAAAAAGCAACGGCATAGCCAATACACCTAAAAAGAGCCCGGTAACTACTGCGAATAGTTATCGGGCTCGGTGTTTATCATGTTAGCATCATATTTATTACTAAAATTATAATATACACGTTCACTTTTGAGAATTCGTGTTGATTTTAAAGCTAAAGCATTCTTAAAAAACCCTCTAACCATTGCGGTTAAAGGGTTTTCGTTTTATATATTCAGACTGGTTACTCCCATTCGATTGTGCTTGGTGGCTTAGAAGTAATGTCATAGACTACTCTGTTGACGTGATCTACTTCGTTAACGATACGACTTGAAATCTTTTGTAAGACTTCCCAGTCGATTCGCGCAAAGTCACTTGTCATACCATCAATTGAAGTTACGGCACGGATACCGATTGTATAGTCATACGTACGGTAATCGCCCATTACACCTACTGAACGCATGCCTGGAAGTACTGTGAAGTATTGCCAGATTTCACGCTCTAAACCTTCTTCACGAATCACTTCTCTTAAGATAGCGTCTGATTCGCGGACGATTTCTAATTTTTCTTCAGTAATTTCACCTAGAACACGGATACCAAGTCCTGGACCTGGGAATGGTTGTCTCCAAACTAAGTGTTCAGGAATACCAAGTTCGATACCTAAAGCACGTACTTCGTCTTTGAATAATGTATTGATAGGTTCAATCAATTCAAATTGCATGTCTTCAGGTAATCCACCTACGTTATGGTGAGATTTGATTGTTTGTGCTGTTTTTGTACCTGATTCAATGACGTCAGTGTAAAGCGTACCTTGAGCAAGGAAGTCTACACCTTTTAGTTTTGATGCTTCATCGTCGAAGACATATACGAATTCGTTACCGATGATTTTACGTTTTTGTTCAGAGTCAGACACACCTTTTAATTTATCCATGAAGCGATCTTTCGCATTCACACGGATGATGTTCATGTTGAAACCTTCACCGAATTGTTCCATAACCATGTCGCCTTCGCCTTTACGAAGTAAACCGTGGTCTACGAAGATACAAGTTAATTGATCGCCGATTGCTTTATGCAAGAGCACTGCAACAACTGAAGAGTCTACACCGCCGCTCATTGCGCAAAGCACTTTACGGTCTCCAACTTTTTCACGGATTTTTTCAATTTCGACTTCAATGAAGTTTTCCATTGTCCATTCGCCTGTACAATCACATACACGACGCACAAAGTTACGTAAAATGTCATTACCATACTCAGTATGACGCACTTCTGGGTGGAATTGAACACCGTAGATACGACGTTCTTTATCTTCGATTGCTGCGTAAGGCGTGCTTGGACTATCTGCGATAGATTCAAAGCCTTCTGGAATTTCAATCACTTTATCCGAGTGACTCATCCATACTGTTTGTTCTTCTGGTAAACCGAAGAAGATTTCATCAGATTTTGCGTGGATAATTGCTTTACCATATTCACGTTCATTCGCACGCTCAACTTTTCCACCTAATAATTTTGTTGTTAACTGCATACCATAACAAATACCAAGTACAGGTACGCCTAAATTGAAGATTTCAGGATCAATTGTGTAAGAACCTTCTTCATAAACTGAGTTTGGTCCGCCTGATAATATAATACCTTTTGGATTCATATTTTTAATTTCTTCAATTGAAATTTCATGGTCGTGCAACTCACTGTACACACCCATTTCACGAATACGACGTGTAATTAATTGGTTGTATTGGCTACCAAAGTCTAATACAAGAATTAACTCTTGTTCTTTCGCCATTTCCATAAATCAGTTTCTCCTTTTATCTTGAGTAGTTTGGTGATTCTTTTGTGATTTGGATATTGTGTGGGTGGCTTTCTGCTAAACCAGCAGGTCCCATACGTGTAAACATTGCTTCTTCACGTAATTCTTTCAAGTTGTGAGAGCCTGTATAACCCATACCGCTTCTCACACCGCCCATCAATTGATAGATGTTGTCTTGTAATAAACCTTTATATGCGATACGGCCTTCAATACCTTCTGGAACGTATTTTTTAGGTGTTTTATCTTCTTGGAAGTAACGATCATTTGAACCACTTTCCATTGCACCTAATGAACCCATACCACGGTAAGTTTTATATTGTCTACCTTGGAAGATTTCAGTTTCTCCTGGGCTTTCTTCAGTACCCGCAAGCAAGCTGCCTAACATTACTGCGTGTCCACCAGCTGCTAATGCTTTTACAACATCACCAGAGTATTTGATACCGCCGTCAGCGATAATCGCTTTGCCGTGTTTACGTGCTTCAGTTGCACAGTCATACACTGCAGTAATTTGAGGTACACCTACACCCGCAACAATACGAGTTGTACAAATAGAACCAGGTCCGATACCTACTTTAACAACATCTGCGCCAGCTTCAAATAATGCTTTTGTAGCTTCGCCTGTCGCAACGTTACCAGCGATAACTGTTACTTCTGGATATTTAGCTTTAATGTGTTTAACTTGGTCGATAACACCTTGTGAGTGACCGTGTGCAGTATCGATAACTAATGCATCGACACCTGCTTCAACCAATTTTTCTGCGCGGATGTCAGTATCTTTAGAAATACCGATAGCTGCTGCACATAATAAACGGCCTTGTGCGTCTTTTGCAGCGTTTGGATATTCGTGAACTTTCTCAATATCTTTGATAGTGATAAGCCCTTCTAATTTACCATTTTCAGTTAATGGTAATTTTTCGATTTTGTGTTTTTGTAAGATTTTTTCTGCTTCGTCTAAAGTTGTGCCGACTGGAGCTGTGATTAAGTCTTCTTTTGTCATGACATCTGAAATTCTGATTGAGAAATCTTCAATAAAACGTAAGTCACGGTTTGTGAGAATACCAACGAGGTTGCGGTCTTCTTTATTGTCTACGATCGGTACACCTGAAATGCGGTATTTACCCATTAAGGCTTCAGCTTCATAAACTTTTTCTTCTGGTGTTAAGTAAAATGGATTAGAAATAACACCATTTTCAGAACGTTTAACTTTTTGTACTTCATCAGCTTGATCTTCGATGTTCATGTTTTTATGAACGACACCAAGACCGCCTTGTCTTGCCATAGCAATTGCCATTTTTGACTCAGTTACAGTGTCCATACCAGCTGAGATAACTGGAATTTTCAATTTGATTCTGTCTGATAGCTCAACACTTAAATCTACTTCCTTAGGTAATACATCAGACTCCGCTGGAATTAACAGTACATCATCGAACGTCAAAGATTCTTTAGCAAATTTATTTTCCCACATTGAATACAGCCTCCATTATTTGTTTTAATTACATTATTTCACATTTTCTTCGTTTTGTTGATACTTTAAGCCGTTAAAAAAGAAATTAAGTACGATTGCTGAGATAGCACCTAGTACAATTCCATTTTGTGTTAACCAAGCGAATTGTTCGCCCATTGCTTTAAATGCTTCCGGAACAGCACTGATACCTGTTCCTAAACCGACAGCCACAGCAATAACTAACAAGTTATTCTGCTTCTTGAAATCGATACTGCCTAAGATACTGACACCATAAGCCATTACCATACCGAACATCGCGATCATCGCCCCGCCGAGTACAGGTAATGGAATAATATTTGCTAACGCGCCTAACTTTGGAATACAACCGCAAATTAAGAGTAAGATGACCATTCCATAGATGACATTATTCTTTTTCACGCCAGAAAGTGAAACCAAACCGACATTTTGAGAATATGCAGTATATGGAAATGCGTTGAAGATAGAACCAATCACAATCGCAAGCCCTTCCGCAGTGTAACCTTTGCGGTAGTCGTTACGCGTCAAAGTTCTTCCTGTGATTTTACTTAACGCTGTGTATACACCTGTTGATTCAATCAAGCTGACTAATGCGACGATAAAGAATACTAAAATCGCACCGATATCAAACGCAAAGCCTGAGAATCTGAATGGTTTCGGGAACTCGAACCAATGTGCTGTTCCAACTTGATTCAAGTCGACAACACCAAAAGCACCAGCGAGCAAAGTTCCTGCAATCAACCCGATTAAGATTGCAATAGACTTTAAGAAACCATGTGTAAAACGTTGTAAAAGCAAGATAATCAACAACGTTGAAAAACCTAAAATGATATTTTTCATATCACCGTAGTCTTTTGCCCCTTGTCCACCTGCTACATAGTTCATAGCAACCGGCATTAAATTAATCCCGATGATCGTTACCACACTACCTGTTACGACAGGTGGGAAGAATTTAACAACGTATGAAAAGACAGGTGCAATTAAGACCACTAAAATCCCTGATACAAAGAGTGACCCGTATAATACGTCCAAACCTTTGGTCTGGCCGATTAATATCATCGGTGCAACCGCAGTAAAGGTACACCCTAAAACAATCGGCAAACCTGTACCTGTTACTCTATTCGCTTCTAAAAATGTGGCTACCCCACACATGAAGATATCGACTGTTACAAGGTACGTGATTTGTTCTGGTGTGAATTTCAAACTCGTCCCGACGATAATTGGAACAAGTATAGCACCTGCATACATTGCAAGTAAATGTTGTAGACTCAAGATGAAATTCTTCATGCGTTCTCTTCACCTTCACCTACTAAAGTTACTTGGTTGCCTTGAAGCGATGCGACTTGGCAAAGTGAAGAAACTTTTAAGCCAGCTTCTTCTAATCGTTTACGGCCTTGTTGGAAACTTTTCTCTACTACAATACCGATACCGACTGTTTCTGCACCTGCTTGTTCAACTAAACGGTTCAAACCAAGTGCCGCATCTCCATTCGCTAAAAAGTCATCGATAATCAATACACGGTCATTTTCCCCTAAAAATTCTTCAGAGATAATGACGCGATTCGTCTTGTTTTTCGTAAACGAATGAATATCTGTCTGATAAAATCCATCTGCCAAAGTACTTGGCTTAGCCTTCTTCGCAAAGAGACATGGTACTTCAAAACGATATGCTGCCATAATAGCTGGCGCAATACCTGATGCTTCAACAGTTAAGATTTTAGTGATGCCTTGATCTTTAAACTGTTCATAAAATGTTTCGCCAATGTCATACATTAACACTGCATCAATTTGATGGTTTAAAAACCCATCTACCTTCAAGATTTTTTCGCCAATGACGACGCCGTCTTCTTTAACCTTCTTTTTCAACGCTTCCACACCAACAAACCTCCTAAATTTGTGTATAAAAAAAATCCCAAACTACTCTATGAGTTTCAGGATCTATGAGTGGCACAGGCAATACACATCATTATCAATATGAAGTTCACTTTGGAGTCAGGAGGTCAATTTAAATCATCTTATATTTATTAGATATAAGACCATTTTTGTTGACGCCTTCTGTGGTTAACGCAAGTTCAACCCCTTCAAGCGTGTTGCCAAAGCAACTTATAAATGACGGTTTGAGAAGCTGTTATTGTTCTCCGCGTTTCAAAACTTAATCGCTCGATGTTTGTGAACACTACAATATAAGTCCCATCTCCCAAATAGTCCTCAACTTATATTATAGAATGAACACGTGTCTACCCGTTTGTTTTGAAAGCACCATTGTGTTGTATTGTATCAGTGACTCATAGTCATGTCGTTAAGGCGACATGGTAGAAACTTCTAAAGCCTAATTCTCTAGATTATATGAGTAAGGTAAATTATTTAATGATAATATCAAATTTCAGGCTTTATTTCAATAACTGAAACTTAATTCATCATATTTCCATAAAATCTAATTGTGCATCGAAGAAAATACGTCCTTGCGTTGATAATAGTGTGAATTTTCTTATATTTATTTGATAGCTTAGCCGTATAATAGTATAATTTAGATGGTTCAATTATATAAAAAAGGGTATACATTATAACATTAAACATATTTCACAGAGGGGGAGCTTTAACATGGCAAACATTACTGTACTTACATCACAAGACGAAATTTTTGATACTTTAAAACGCAGATTAGATGAGGGGTATACCAAAGACGAGATTTCAGTTATCAGCAAAAACAAATTAAACCTTGGCAGTATAGCAAGCACGGACATGACAGTGCAATCTACAAGCGGAACGTTCAGTGACAGAATTGCTCGCCTTCTAACTGGGGAAGACGGTGAACAAGCAGTCTTATTACAATACGACTTATCAGACACAGAACGTCAAATTCTAAAACGCGAATTACTTAATGGTAATATCGTTGTGCTTGCTGATAAACATGATATCAGCCGAAAAGAGTTCAAAGACGAATACGAAACAAAAAAAGATAAACACGATAAAGAGTATGAAATTTAATTTGCATTCATGATAATCAGCAGCTTAGTCTGCTGATTATTTTTTATTTACATATAAGCCCAGTGTATCAATATGCTATAATCAAAAGAAAAATGGGAGGGCAGCGCTATGGACTTTAAATTAGTGAAACAAACATCCGATCCATTGTATGAGGCAGCTTTAAATCTCTTTGATAACTATCAATTCGGAAATGTGTCACAAAAACACCATGTATTCAAACAATCACTTGAAAATAAACGCACCCAAAATGATTACGTCTTCTTAGTCGGTTTAGATAACGATGAAGTTGTCAGTTTTGCCACGGGCCACTACGAAGCTACTACAAATGCAGCATTTATTATGTATCTAGTTGCTGTAGACACACCAGAAAGAGAACGTTATTTAACTGAAACATTAGAGAAGCTCCAAGAAGGATTGGATAATCTAGCCAACCGTGTGCATGACCGCGATGTGAATTTCTTTATGATGGAAGCATTGCCGATTCCGGATTCTTTAGATGAACCTGATGCAGATTTGCTTATGCAACGTCATCTTTTCTTAAAAGAACATGGTTTTGAAGAACAAAGAGAAATCGATTATATTCGTCCTGCTATAGAGCCAGGCGGCGAACCAATTCCATTGAAATTATTCTTGCACACACGCATTCCGTTGACTAAAGATATTTACGGTACTAGTGTTAAATCTTGTTATATTTTAAAATATGTTTTCGCAAATCACCTTTCACGCAAAACCGTTTATCCGCTACTTGAACAAATGGATCTTCGAAAATCGTGAGAACCCTTGAAATCAAAAGGAAATCGGGTTAAACTAACGTAGAGGTTAGACTAACGTTTGTGTGACGTAAGACATACGTCCCACTTAAAATCATAGAGTGAAAGGATATAGATCAGATGCTAACAAAAGAATTCGCCCAACGCGTCGAATTAAGTGAGAAACAAGTACGTAAAATCGTACAACATTTAGAAGAACGCGGTTACCATTTAAAGAAAACAGAATACCGTGGTCGTGAAGCAACTGACTTCCAAGAAGAAGACATCGAGTTATTCAGAGAGATTGCGGATAAAGTTAAGCAAACAAATAGTTACGACTTAGCTTTCGAAGAATTAGAGAAAGAAAATGATTTCTTACAAATTGTTGTTAAAGAGAATGATCAAAATCAACTTCCTAGCGATCAAAACTTCGCAAAATTATTAAGTGACTTACATAACGACATCACTAAGATGCGTGAAGAACGTCAAATGCTAGGCCAAATGATTTCTCAAGTACACCAACAACAAAAAGATTTACAAACTTTACAACAACAAATGACAGATAAGCTTGATCAACACGAAAAAACACTTAAAGCGATTGAAACAGCACAAAAAGATCAAGCAAAAGCAGTTCAAGATAACACTGAAGCTATGAAATCTCATACTGAAAAAGTTTTAGCACAACCACAACCTACTGTTGAAACTAAAACTGAACCTAAAGCAGAGGAACAAGTGGCTAAGACTGCTGAAGTCAAAGAAACTAAACCTTCAACGGAAGAAGTTAAAACTGAAACAACATCTTCAGAAGAACAAACTCAAAAAACTACAGAAACACCGCTTTCTGATTATAAAGGTGCCACAGCATCAGCTGAAACTGAACAACCGACACAAACAGAACCAGTTAAATCTGAAAGTACTTCAGAACAACCAGCAGTTGATGCATCTGAAACAACTAAATCAGAGAATGAAACACCTGAGACAGAAGTTCAAGGTACACCAAATTCAACAACACCTGAACCAGAAATACCGATTGACAATCAACATGAACCTACTGTTCCACATCATAAGAAAGAAGAGAAAAAAGGTTTCTTCGCACGTTTATTCGGTATGTAAATTAAACACTATTCAAATCCAATCCGATAATTCGGGTTGGATTTTTTTATTTTGTTCACAGTATTTTTAAAGAAACAGTTAAAAACCGCCATTGACCCTTTCTTATATATACGATATATTTACTATGTATTTAAACGGACTTTACAACTATCCTATACTGTTGTATAAAAAAGTTGATACATATCTGCTAAGTTCAGTTATCATAAAATGAACTTCCTTCTTTGAGCAGTTATTTGAATTCAAATCAAGTCTTATCTTTTGCTATAAGATAAATATTTATGAAAGGAAGTTTGATTCAATTGGGTTTCACTATTCTTAATATTGTCATCTTCGTTCTGCTTCTCGCTGGACTTTTTGTTATGGCAAAAAAACACGTTTCTTTCTCAAAACGTGTTTTCACCGCACTAGGTATCGGAATTGTACTTGGCGCTATTATGCACCTGGCTTATGGTGCTGGTTCTAAAATCACAACCACTACAACAGATTGGTTCGGCATTGTAGGTAATGGTTATGTCGCATTACTTCAAATGATCGTTATGCCACTGATCTTCATTTCGATTGTCGCAGCTTTCACTAAAATTCAATTAGGTGAAAAATTCGCGAAAATTGGTTTCTACATCTTTGTGTTCCTAATTGGAACAGTTGCAATCGCAGCAACAATTGGTATTATTTCAGCACTTGTCTTCGGATTAGATGCTTCATCTATTGATTTAGGCAGTGCAGAACAATCACGCGGTACAGAACTTGCTCAGAAAGCAAAAGATATGACCGCAAGTACGCTACCCCAACAAATCTTAGAATTATTACCAAGAAATCCATTCTTAGATTTCACAGGTCAACGTACAACATCTACAATCGCTGTAGTTATTTTTGCGACATTTATCGGTTTCGCATATTTACGTGTCGCACGTAAACAACCTGAAAATGGTCATATCGTAAAACGTGCAATTGAAGCTATCTATTCAGTAATTATGTCAGTTGTAACTTTCGTTTTACGTTTAACGCCTTACGGTATCTTAGCTATTATGGCGAATACCATTGCGACGAGTGATTTCGGAGCGTTATGGACATTAGGTAAGTTCGTATTGGCCTCATATGCGGCTTTAATTACGATGTTCATCATTCATTTAATTATTGTCAGCATCCTCGGCTTGAATCCTTGGCGCTATGTTCGTAAAGTCGCTGAAGTATTAATATTCGCATTCACATCACGTTCAAGTGCTGGTGCCCTGCCATTAAACGTACAAACACAAAAATCACGTTTAGGTGTACCTGAAGGTATTGCGAACTTATCAGCATCTTTCGGTTTATCTATCGGCCAAAACGGTTGTGCAGGTATCTATCCAGCAATGTTAGCAGTGATGGTCGCACCGGTTGCAGATGTTGAAGTCAACTTGCAGTTTATTGTGACACTCATTGCGGTTGTTATTATTTCTTCATTTGGTGTTGCAGGTGTTGGCGGCGGCGCAACATTCGCTGCGATCTTAGTACTTTCAACATTGAACTTGCCTGTCGCATTAGCTGGTGTGCTAATTTCAGTAGAACCATTAATTGATATGGGTCGTACAGCATTAAATGTCAATGACTCTATGCTTGCAGGTGTCGGCAGTGCTAAATTAACTGGCAACTTGGATAAAAAGAAATTTAATGAAAATCAATATAATGACTTAAGTACAGACTATTAAGAGATAAGAAGGCTAACTTCTTATAAGTACGAGTTAAATATTAGGCTTAGGCTTTATGTAAAATAAATCAGCCCTATCGCGTTCACAATTAAAGTGAGCGTGATAGGGCTGATTTTTTAATTTCTCTACTTTTAATCAAGCGTCTGATGAATGAACACTTATTTTTTAATGAAACCTGAATTATGCAGTTCGTCTAACATATCTGCACGTTCTTTCATTGTTAAGAATTGTGCAATTTGTTCTGACCAAGTTTCTTTACGTTCTCCATTTGTACGTTTGTCGTAATATGCGCTGACTTCTTTGTCATAATCTTTAATATAACCTAATTCTTCGTCATCGTTTTGGTTGTATCCATTTTCATGGAAGACAGCTTCAAATGGTAAACGTGGTTTTGGTGAACCATTTTCATCATCTGCAGGAACACCTAGCGCCATTCCGAATAATGGGAATGTGTATTCAGGTAAGTTCAATAGCTCTTTCACGCGAGCAACATCATTACGTAATGAACCTAAATAAACCATACCAAGTCCTAAGCTTTCTGCCGCAATTGAAATATTTTGTGCAACTAACGCAACATCAATTGTACCGACAAGTAAGCCTTCTGCAGATTCAAATGAACTTTGTAAGTTTTGCTCAACTTCATTGTTGATTAAATCTTGACGGTGATAGTCCATCACAAAGACAAATAAATAGCCGCTTTCTTCTACATAAGGTTGACCTGAAATTTCTCTCAATGCTTTTTTAATTTCAGGGTCTGTAATACCAATAATAGAATATGTTTGTAAGTAGCTTGATGTAGAAGCTCTTTGGCCTGCTTCCACTAACTTTTTAACCGTTTCTTTACTTAAAGGTTCATTTTTAAATTTTCTTACAGAGTGGTGTTTCATCATAATTTGATCGATTACATCTGACATAGAATTTTCATTCCTACCTTTCAAATGATTTTAGCACTCTTATTTTACCCTCTTTTCATAAGTCATAAAAATTTAATGCTTTGAAAGTTAAGACAATAAAAGTTATTCTAATAATAGTAATATTCAGAATAAGGGGAGATACCTATGGTCCAATACAAAAAAGAAATTGTAAATGCATTGTTTAAAGCACAACAAAATCATGAACCGATTGACTTTGTTTCAGAAAAATATGGCATCAGCGAATCGGTAGCCTATCAAATCCAAGATGCTTTAATCAGTGAATTGACACAAGCAAACAACAGTGAAATCGCAGGCTACAAAGTAAGTATGACCAGTGCAGAAACGCAAGCTTACGCGAATACAGATGAGCCGGCTTACGGAACAATTTTATCTGATAAAGTTGTAAAATCAGGTGAAACAGTTCAATTATCTAAATTATTCGCACCGCTTATCGAACCTGAGCTCGTGTTCGTGATATTAAATGATATTAGTCCCGATGCATCAGACGAAGATATCTTAAACAGCGTTAAAGTAGCGCCAGGTATTGAAATACCAGATGCACGCTATAAAGATTGGTTCCCTAACTTCACTTTAGGCGACTTAATTTCTGATAACACAGCTTCAGGTTTAGTCGCATTAGGTGAAGCTGCTGATCGTGTCTCATATGAAGACTTTGAAAATATCACTTTAAAATTAACAAAAGATAATGAAGAAATTGCGACAGGTGTTTCTTCAGATGTACTAGGTAATCCAATTGAAGCATTAAAATGGTTAGTTAAAAAACTTGCATCACAAGATAAACAACTGCTTAAAGGCCAAATTGTTTCTTCTGGTACATTTGTTCCACCTGTTCCAGCTGAAAAAGGTACGTATCGTGCAGAATATAGTTACCCAGGCTCAATTGAGGTCACATTTGAATAATAAGTTACAATACCCCTTTCTGTTGTTATAGAGACAGAAACGGGGTATAACGTTATTGTAGAGATTGCGATTAATAATCAGTCATCTTTATTGAGAAAATTAATCTCTAATTGATATTGAGAAATAATTGTTAATTTCCTATGAATTTCTTTGCTTTACACACATTCTAAAAGTCGTTAATATTTCTAATACACTAGTATTTACAGTGTTTTATGCATTATTCCACTTACACAATCACGAGTATTGACTATTTCTGACGATAATGTGATAATAGGAATCAAGGAGATTAGAATTATTATAAATAAATAATTAGGATAATTTAGCTATCCTAATTAGCTTTCTAATCAAAAAAACTTTTTAATTTCTAGGAGGATGTATTTTATGTCATTAATTAACAAAGAAATTTTACCATTCACAGCAAATGCTTATGATCCTAAAAAAGATGAGTTCATCGAAGTTTCAGAAGAAACATTAAAAGGTTCTTGGAACGTTTTAGTATTCTACCCAGCAGACTTCTCATTCGTTTGCCCAACTGAATTAGAAGACGTTCAAAACCAATATGATGAATTACAAAAATTAGGTGTTAATGTGTACTCAATCTCAACAGATACTCATTTCGTACACAAAGCTTGGCATGACCACTCAGATGCTATCAGCAAATTACAATACACAATGATTGGTGACCCATCACAAACAATCACTCGTAACTTTGATGTATTAGATGAAGAACTAGGATTAGCTCAACGTGGTACTTTCATCGTTGACCCTGATGGCGTAGTACAAGCTGCAGAAATTAACGCAGACGGTATTGGCCGTGACGCAAGCACTTTAGTTCACAAAATTAAAGCTGCTCAATATGTACGTCAACATCCAGGTGAAGTTTGCCCAGCTAAATGGGAAGAAGGCGGCGAAACTTTACAACCAGGTCTTGACTTAGTAGGTAAAATTTAAGGAGGCATTCATATAAATGCTGGATAAAGAGTTAAAATCACAATTATCTCAACTTCTTGAATTAATGGAAGGCGACGTGGTTTTAACAGCGAGCTATGATGACAGCGACAAATCTAAAGAGTTGAAAGACCTGTTAGATGAAATTGCTGATATGTCATCGCATATCACTGTTAAAGAGGATACGCTGAAACGTACACCAAGTTTCAGTGTAGATACTCCTGATGCGCACACAGGCATAGTATTTGCCGGTGTGCCATTAGGTCATGAATTCAACTCACTCGTATTGGCTTTATTACAAGTCAGCGGACGCCCTCCGAAAGAAGAACAAAGTGTTATCGATCAAGTCAAAGCGCTTGAAGGACCACTTCATTTCGAAACATTTATCAGCTTAAGCTGTCAAAAATGTCCGGATGTGGTTCAAGCATTGAACATGATGAGTGTGTTAAACCCTAACATTACGCATACAATGATTGATGGCGCAGTCTTCAGAGAAGAATCTGAAGATATTATGGCAGTTCCTGCTGTATTCTTAAACGGTGAAGAATTCGGTAACGGCCGCATGACTATTTCTGACATCTTAAACATGTTAGGCAGCCAAGCAGACCCTGCTGAATTCAATGATAAAGAACCATTCGATGTATTAGTCATCGGTGGCGGTCCTGCAAGTGGTACAGCTGCTATCTATACTGCACGTAAAGGTTTACGTACAGGTATTGTGGCAGATCGTATCGGTGGTCAAGTGACTGAAACTGCAGGTATCGAAAACTTTATCACAGTTAAAGAAACAACAGGTCCAGAATTCTCATCTGCTTTAGAGCAACACATCAATGAATACGATATTGATGTGATGGATGGTATCCGTGCTTCTAACGTTGAGAAAACTGAAGACGGCATTGTTGTTACTTTAGAAAATGATGCCAAACTAAAAAGTAAGACAGTTATTATTGCTACAGGTGCACGCTTCAAAAACTTGAACATTCCAGGTGAAGACGAGTTACGCAACAAAGGTGTTGCATACTGCCCTCACTGTGACGGACCTTTATTCGAAGGTAAAAATGTTGCGGTTGTCGGCGGCGGCAACTCTGGTGCTGAAGCTGCTATTGACTTAGCAGGTATTGTAAAACACGTTACACTTGTAGAATACAAAGACTTCTTACGTGCAGATGAGATTTTACAAAAACGTTTAGGTGAATTATCAAACGTTACAATCTTGAAAAATGCACAGTCTTCAGAAGTTCTTGGTGACGATCATGTTACCGGTCTTAAATATGAAGACAACAAAACTGGCGAAACACATCAAATTGATGTAGATGGTATTTTCGTCCAAATCGGTCTATTACCAAACTCTGAATGGTTGCACGGTGCAATTGACACAAACGACCATGGCGAAATTATCGTAGACCGTAAACAAGAAACAAGTATGCCGGGTGTATTCGCGGCAGGCGACGTAACAGACGATCGCTTCAAACAAATTATCATCGCAATGGGTACAGGTGCAGATGCTGCACTGAACGCATTTGATTATATTATCCGTAACTAATCTCTCCCTATCATTTGATTAAGACGGATAACTAATAAGACAGGCAAAGATAAATTTCTTTAAGAAAGCTATCTTTGTCTGTCTTTTTTTATACATATTCATGTTACAATTAATATAATTCACTACAATATAGCTGAGAAAAGGAGCTTTGGTTGTCTATGTTATTATTACTTGTTTCTATAGTTCATCTCAGCCAAGCTTCTCGTTCTACTGTCAATTTAAACAATCTTTTCATCGGTTTGAATCGAACCCGCACGTTTCCTAGAAACCTCAATTGGGAACAGCTGCAACGCTTTTATCAGTCACTGCAAACACGTTACTTCAAACGTCTTTTATACGTCAGTCTTCCATTAAGCGTCCTCGACTTATTTATACTTATCAAATTTGGCCACGCATGGCTCATTTTAGTCGAACTCGGTGTATATTTAGCACTGCTCTTCTTTATACTGCGTAAATTTGAAAAATATATTCAATCCCATGATTAATCAAACCTATCACCTACCGTTAGGTTTAGTTCATTCCAAAGTAGGATGGCAAAGATGAGACAGTAAGCTATAATTTATCTAAATCAAGAAAGAAAGTTAGGTTTTATTATGAAGGTCCTACATACCAAACATATCGGCATTACCCTCGTTATTTTTATTATTTTAATGCTGCTGGTGAAATTGGACTTCATCCTTATGATAGACGAACCGATTTATAACTTCGTCAGACTCTTACATCAAGTACCATTTATGGACCGCTTCTTAATCGTCTACTCTAACCTATTTCAACCATGGCACTTAGTTGGTTTTATGGCTGTCATTTTAATTATTTTATTCTTCAAGAATAAAAAGCTCTCATTGATAACAATGACTTGGGCAATTGTGACACTTTTATTAGGAATTGGATTGAAGTACTTTATTCATCGCGCACGTCCTGTGGAATATATCTCAGGATTCAGTTTCCCAAGTTTGCATACGTTAACAATTGTCGTAGCGGCAGTGGTCTTCTTAACGTTAATGCGTAAACGTTATTGGCATTATATCGCGTATTTGATGATTTTCATTATGATGGTTTCACGTATTTACGTTCATGCGCATTACTTTTCTGATACCGTCGGTGCTGTGTTATTCGGCTATCTCATGCTGCACGTTGCGCAACATTTCATCGCGAAATATCAACTCGATGTTCCTTTCACTTCAAGACTGGAATCTCCATGGCAACGAGATACTTAACGCATGCTAGGATGTTAAGCTATAATGAAAGTAATCATATAGAACAGTGAAGGAGAAACAAAAGTGAGCAAACTAAAACAACTATTAATCATCGCTTTCACATTAATGTTAGCTGTGACGCTTACAGCTTGTGCACAAAAAGACGAAAAACAAGAACATCACGCAAAATATGCGCCGAAAAATGCGACACCGATTCACAAAATAGAAATCTTTAAAACCTCTGAAAAAGGTAAAGATTTAACTGAACAAAAAACGCGTGATTATTTAAAACGTTACTTAGAAGCGAATAACGATATCATTGATAACAAATACGTCTTACAACATAAGCTAGACCAACAATATGATGGTCGTCAAAAAGTCTCAGATCAGTTAGATACAGATTTACGAGAATTAGCTAACATTACAACGAAGAACCAAATGAATTTCGAAGCATTCTTAAAAGATAATAAAGTTCCTTCTAATCAAAAAGAAGATATCGAACGTATTAATAAATACTTCAGCGCTGTTAACTATAAAATTGCACGTGCAGATCAACAGTTAGAAGAGTTGAGTTATAGTCCACAAAAAACAGTCAATGTCGTCGACGTTCCTACAAACTACGCAGGTGACGTAAATTTAAAACAACAAAAGAAAATCAAAGCTTTCTTAAAGAAACACAAGCTATCTACTCAAGCGATTGATAAATAATCATTGAACATACAAAAGCGCGCGAACACTCATTAAACAGTGCTCGCGCGCTTTCTTTATACGATATTAAACATTATGTTCATTACCCATTGAAATAGAGAGTCTATTCCAGAAGTTGATTTGATTAATCACAAAGACTAAATCTGTATATTCTTCTTCTGTGTATACTTCGCGTACGCGTCGATATAACTCATTAGATACACCATGTTGTGAAATTAAAGTAATAGCTTCTGTTAATTCTAAAGCTAGTTTCGTTCTCTCAGAATATATATTCGTATCATGCCATGCGTTCAATAAGAAAATTTCTTCCTCACTTACACCGATTTTACGTGCATCGCTTGTATGCATTGCCAAACAAAAGGCACAACCGTTAATTTGAGAAGCACGGATTTTCACTAATTCTTGTAAGTGATGATCGATGCTCGCTTTTTTCAATTGTTTTTCCATTTCGTATAGAATATTAACCTTATCTTTCGCAACGTTTTGATATTGAATTCTATTATCCAATACGATTCCTCCAATGTCTTCGACTCATTTATTATTTTCCCGTCTACCTCCGAGTTTACGCTTATTTATTTTAACGTTCAAAAGTGCGAATTGTTTGAATACTATTATCCGATATTTTACGCTTATATTGTATGAAAATTTATGAGGGAGCTGATGATATGGGTAAATTAACGTCAGATGAACGTATTCATATATTAAGAGATTTAGTCGGTATTGAATCTGTGAACGATAATGAATTAGACGTCGCAGAGTATCTGCAAGACCTTTTCAAAAAACATAATATCGACGCTAAAATTATTAAATTAACAGATACACGCGCAAACCTTGTAGCTGAAATTGGTAGTGGCAGCCCTGTTATCGGGGTATCTGGTCATATGGATGTTGTTTCACCAGGTAACCCAGAAGATTGGCAAACACCGCCTTTCAAACTAACTGAAGATGATGAAGGACGTCTACACGGTCGTGGTGCAGCAGATATGAAATCTGGTTTAGCTGCATTTGTGATCAGCTTAATTGAATTACACGACCAAGGCTTACCAAAAGAAGGCACAATCCGTTTACTTGCGACAGTAGGCGAAGAGATTGAAGGTGACGGAGCTAGAGCCTTCTATAAAGATGGTTATATGGATGATGTAGATGCATTGCTTATTTCAGAACCATCTCAAGATAAAATTATTTATGCACATAAAGGTTCTATGGATATCCGTGTCACATCAAAAGGTTCATCTGTGCATAGTTCTATGCCTCAACTCGGTTATAATGCGTTGAATCCATTAGTAGACTTTGTGCATCGCATTAATGAAGCACAAGCTAAAATTACTGCGACAAATGAAGAGTTAGGCGAACCTGTCGCAAATGCGACAATCTTTAATAGTGGTACACAAGTCAACTCTATTCCTGACCGCGCAGTAGTAGAATTTAATATCAGAACAATTCCAGAAGCAGACAATGATGGCTACCAAGACTTATTCGAACAAGTCGCAAAAGATGTTAAAGAAAAATACAGTGATTGTGATTTAGACATTGATACGTATATGTCACGTTCTGCAGTCTTCACAACTGGTGATAATCCAGTAGTAGACCTAGCACAATCACTCGGTAAAAAATATTTAGGTGAATCTATTCCTAAACAAGCTTCACCAGGTGTCACAGATGCGGCTGACTTAATGCTTGATAAAGGAAAAGACTTCCCACTTATTATGTTCGGTCCTGGCGAAACAAGCCAAGCACACCGAATTGATGAATACGTTTATAAAGATGTTTATTTAAACTTCATTGATTTGTTTGAAGAGTTATTACCTCAAGCAATCGACAAATTAAAATAAAATCAATCAAGATAAATGTTAAGCGGTTGAATCCAAAACAAGGGATTCAACCGCTTTTATATGTTTTCAGTATCTACAAGAATCGGATCACAATTCTCAATGTGTTTGTCGAATAATTCTTCTTCAGTAATTACACCTAAATAATACAAGCAGCAACGTATCCAAATTTGATGCGCCACAATTACTACTACTTCGTCTTTAATATCCAATATATCTTTAAAAAATTCATCTATTCTTCCTAATACATCTGAATAGTTTTCACCGCCAGGTGCACGTTGTGTAAAACTGTTTCGAAAGTCGCTGTATCGTGGATCTTCAAAATAACGACTATAAACGGGATTGTCACGTAGTGTTTCTCTTGGATAGCCTTCAAACTCCCCTAGAGAGCGTTCTCTTAATAATGGCGAAAAAGTATGTGGAATCGTACTGTCAAAACCATTTTCATATGTTTGAATCGTACGGGTTAAATCAGAAATGTAGATATGGTCTATATGTATACCTTCAAAATATGTTTTTAATGCTTGTGCAGAACGTACGCCTTCTTTTGTTAAAGAGACATCTAATTGTCCAGTAAAGTATTGATTTCCATGATGATTATCATAGTTTGCGGTTGATTCTCCATGCCGTATCAAATAAAGCTTCACGTTGTGTTCACTCCTATAATCTCGTTATCCTCTGCCGTTTACTCAATTCACTTTACTTCATTATGACACTGAGCAAATAGATTTAACGTAATGATAACATGTTTTTATATAATTTTATCGACTTAATGTTTGTTTGTTATCTAATTTTAACATTCTTGTATGGTCTCTTGTGTACAAGTGATTATATTTTATGTACTTCTTACATTAACAACACCCAAACATTCCTTTCAACCTATACAGATAGCTAATGAAAATAAAATCAGATAAAAAATTCCTTGTAATATTGATATGCATCAATGCTACAGGGTTAAGGTCTCATACATTTTTATTTAACTTTTAAATTTCGTCAAGTTGATTATTTTTCATCAAGATTTTTAAGAATTCACGCTCTACTTCTAATAAATGAACGTAATCATCTGACATAATTTCTTTACTTAATTCAATATTCTTTTCAGAGATAAAATTAACTAACTCTTCATTATCTTTATTGCTTGAGTATTCGCTTTTTGCTTGTGCAAGCAGTGAATCTTCACAAACTAAAATGAAAGAACGACCATAAGCAATATCAACTTTACCACGTTGATAATGAGACTCTAAAAATCTTTTAGCCTCTTCTAAATCATCTGTATGTTCAAAAATACCGAATACTTGTTCAGTCACTTTATCTGATAAGTTAGCTAAACGATCTTTTTCTGGTTGACTATCTGGTTTCACTCTATCTTTAACCAACATTTTTTGTTTTTTGATTTCATCTTCGATTAATTCTAATTCTTTAGTACGTTCTTCTTTTGACCACTTATTTTCATTTTCTTTGTACTCTGTTAATAAATCATTCGCTTTATGCAGATCAAAGTGTTCTTCACTTTTACCGCTATGATCTAATCCTTCGTAGTGCGTTGGATGAGATGTTTCATTCTTATCGTTTTTATTTAATCCTTGTCTACTCATATTAAGATGCTCCTTTTCAACTTGACATTTATTCACTTGTCCAATGTAGTGGATACATTTCAAAAATATTTTACCCGTCCATAAACGCAATAAACACAGTGTACAACTCATCATACTTATACTTTTAGAACACTTAGGGAACGTAACTGTTATTTCCAGAGTCAAAATTTAACAGTTAAGTAGGTTAAATGATGACTTAAGGAATTTTGCGCAATGAAATAGAAAAATCATCTAGAATAAAATTAAGATAAAAAAAGGAGGTTGCTTATCATGATGATCGCAGATATTATTGGTGGTATTATCAAGTTAATCGTGAACTTAGTAGACACTTTTGCTCCTAAAAAATAATCCATAAATACTTAATGACTTTCTTAATACGCTCGCGATGTCGGGCGTATTTTTTAACTAAAACAAAGTTCAGAAAATTTAACTTCAATTATAATGTTATTTTATTATGTAAAAAACCCTTTTATATTCAAAGTTTTTACTTCGTCTGGAAATTCAGGAAAATACCATTTGAAATATTCAGTGCCTGTTACAAAAGTCATTGTGCCATCTCCAGCTTTATCTGAATACTGAATATTTATTTTGTTGACTAACATTGAATCTAATTTACTCATAATTTTTAAAACATCTTCAGTAGATGATAATGCCTTTTTTATATCATTACCCATTTTTCTATTGTTTATTTTTTCTTTATTATAATGTTTCATTAACTGTATTTCTATAAATTCACTTAGAAAATATATTTCGTTAAAAGTTCCACCTATCAATGCAACTTCATTTTTATCAGAAGAATGTAAATATAAATGAGTGGTGTCAGTTTTCAAAACATTTACATCTTTTTTGATATCGAAATATTCTCTTAATAACCTTTCTAGCTTTGCATTCTCTATATATTCGTTGTTTTTAGTTAAATTATTAACAATATAATCTAACGTGTATAGAAAAGCTACACAAGACATCGTTGTACTATATCCTAACTTTATAAAATTATTAATGAATTCTTTCAATTCATTTTTATCATTTAACTCTTTGATATAAGCATAATTTTCTTCTTGAAGTTCATTTTTATAATTATCCATTTCCCTTTGATAATCATAATTGCGCTTTCTCCATTTGATAGCAGAAATTGTGTTAAATACTGTTAAGACTGTTCCTACAATTGTTAACACCACTCCAATAATACTCATTTTAATCCTCCTTGATAGTATATCTTAGTTTAACCTTGTGCAAATGAAAACAACCAAATAAAAAAAGGAATAAATTATTCAATAAGTTAAAACATAATGAGTATATAGATAATAAAAAGGAAATACAAGTAATTTATCCATACTGGTTACACGCTAAACAGTATGGAACGTCAAAGATTTAGATTAAAAAGCTATTTTAGAGATATTCACATGTAGATTTGATAGAATAGCTCAGACATGATATAAAATGGAAAAAATCGAGGTGTTGAAAATGAGTATTACTGCTTTTATTATCTCTTTAATTTCAATATTTATAACATTATTCATGACAATTAGAACTTTACTAACAGAACGAAAAAATTTAGAAGTTGAAGTCATTAACCGAGTGACCTCGCCAAACAAAAAAAGAGTACATTTAAATATTATTTTCACTAATAAATCGAAAAATCCAATTTCTATTACTGGCGTTTCAATCACTAGCAATATAAATGGAAAAAGTATCACTAGATACGGCCGCTATCTACAACACAGAGTTGCACATACTACAATCAAAGGTGAATTAACACAAGAAATTACAAACACAACAATCCCTATAAGTATTGAGTCATACGGAGCCATTTACTCATTAGTAACCTTAGATTTAATAGAATACCAATCAGAGAATTTTTTAAATGAGAACTCTTATATAACTATTAATACAAGCAGAGGAAAACTAAAAGAACATATTTACACTAAAGATCTTGAGGTGATAAAATTTACTGAGATGTTAGACTTCCCATTTACAGATTAAGTGACTCTATACTATTTAGGGCTGGTGATTTACTCACCAGCCCTAAATAGTATAGAGTCTTTTACTTAAAGACGCTTTTTAAAGTTTCAATCATAAAAACCCCGTAAGCCTATGCTTACGGGGTTCATCTATAAGTTTCATCTTAGTTTTCGTCTTTAACATATGGTAATAAAGCCATATGACGAGCACGTTTGATAGCTGTAGTCAACATACGTTGATATTTAGCTGAAGTGCCAGTTACACGACGTGGTAAAATTTTACCGCGTTCTGAGATAAAACGTTTTAATAAGTCAGTATCTTTATAGTCGATGTGTGTAATTCCGTTTGCTGTGAAGTAACAAACTTTTTTACGACGACGTCCGCCTCTTCTTGGTCCACCTGCCATGGTTAACTGCCTCCTTTAATCGATATTTTCAAATTTTACGTTCATTACACGTATTAGAATGGTAAATCATCGTCACTGATGTCAATAGGTCCGTTCGTATTTGCGAATGGATTGTCTGATTGACCAGCGTTGGATGAATTGTTGTTTTGATAAGATGACGTATTTTGTCCTTGTTGTTGACCACCATAGTTTTGACCATAGCTCTGGAATTGGTTATTACCGCCAGATTGTTGGCCATGACGTTGGTTTTGTGATTTTGGTTCAAGGAATTGAACACTGTCACATACAACTTCAGTAACAAAGATACGGCGTCCTTCTTGGTTTTCGTAACTGCGTGATTGTAAGCGACCATCAACGCCTGCAAGACTTCCTTTAAACAAGTAATTGCTTACGTTTTCTGCTTGTTTTCTAAAAACAACACAGTTAATAAAGTCCGCTTCACGTTCCCCTTGCGCATTCGTAAACGTACGATTAACCGCTAGAGTAAAAGTCGCTACACTTACGCCTGAGGGTGTCGTTCTGTATTCAGGATCCTTAGTTAAACGGCCTACTAATACAACTCTGTTAATCATTTAAACGCCCCCATTCTGTTTTTACTTATCTTCGTCTTCGCGAATAACCATATAACGAATGATATCGTCATTGATTTTTGCTAAACGTTGGAATTCATCTGTAGCTTCACTGTTTTCAGTGTTGATACGTACAATGTTGTAGAAACCTTCTTTGAAATCGTCGATTTCGTAAGCAAGGCGACGTTTGCCCCAATCTTTTTCTTCAATGATTTCAGCACCGTCGTTAGTTAAAATATTTTTGAAACGTTCAACTAATGCTTTTCTCGCTTCGTCTTCAATGTTTGGACGAACAACGTACATAATTTCATATGTTCTCATTTTTATCTGCACCTCCTCGTGGACTATACGGCTTACTCTCAATTGGAGTAAGCAAGGAATAATTTTCATTACTCACAATCAAGAATTATAGCATAGCCATTTACTTTTTACAATCATTTTTATTATGTGAATTCAAACGAATTCTACTTTTTTCATACCCATTAATTTATCTCACATGCCCATCCATCTTTATCTCCATCCATTTTATCTCTATAAGCCGGATGATCTTTAGACATTCCTCCAGGATAGTCTTTTCTCAATTCCGTACAGTTAGCATAATACTTCGTTCCTCCATTTTGAGACGCACTGTTTTGTGAATGATTTTGAGATCCTTGGGAGCCTGACGGCAGGCTACTTTGATAATTATTTTCTGGGACATTACCACTCCAAATATTCAGATGTTCCTGTTGCGCTAAACGTTGACTCTCTTGTAATTGGTCTAAATACATAACACTTGGCGGATAAATATAAGCCACTTTTGCTAAACCTTGTCTGACTAATGCATCATTTACCATCACACCATCGGCATAGACATATGCTAGATATCTGCCATATTTATCTGTCTTACCGCCCTTATCAAACTTAACTTCAACCTTAGAAGCATGCATCAACATATTCTTGGTAAAATCAGACGCTTCTTTACCATATGGTTCTACACCTTTTCTAGGATGTTTCGTCTCCGGTGTATCAATCAACAATAATCTGAAGGCAGATTCTTTTCCTTCATATCTCAATCTTACTGTATCTCCATCTACAGGACGTATGAATTCAACTTCTTCTCTAACTAAACCATTAGGTTGTGTTTGCGGTTCAGATTTAGGTTCACTCGTTTCTTTCTTTTGACCATTGTCCGATTCTTGTTCTGATTTCGGAGCTGCTTTAGGTTGTTCTGACTGATTGTCTTTTTGTGTATCTTTCGATTCATCTTTTGATTGATCTTGTGTTGTATCTGCAGTTTGATTATTCGTTGTTTCAGGCTTTGTATCTGGTTCAGACATTCCAAAGAACATCATACTTAAAATAAATGCTACTAAAGCAATGATACCTGCTGCTTTCTTCTGCTTACTTTTTATCCATAAAAAGACAAACATGGCTATGTAAATTATAAATATAATAAAACACAACACACCTAGTATTCCCAACATCTTGTACACCTCCTCTTTAGCACTTGTTTCTTTCTATTCTAAACTATTTCTTTATTATTAATAAGATTCAATCTACACTTTATAATAAATCCAACATTATTTCTGCCGATTTTAAGTTAAATAAGATATGATAAATCTGAAGAGGTGTTATTTATGTCAGAAGAACATGCACGAATTTTCAAAACTGAACAAGGTCATGCCGTTACATTGCCTGATACTGTGATAGAATCTTTAAATTTAAAACCTGGAGATCAATTAGTTCACGAAATAATCAACGATACTATCGTTTTAAAAAAAGTAAACCATGAAGATTTTACTAAAGAGTGGAACCGTTTCTTTCAACAGGGCGGCGATTACTCAGATTACAAAACGCATGAATGGGGCGAAGCATCGGAGCGTGAGCAATGGTAAAACAATATCAAATTATAGAAGTTAATCTGAATCCCACACTTGGTCGCGAGAAAGGTAAATATAGACCTTGTGTGGTTCTAAGCAGAAATGAATTTAATCAAAAGACAGGTTTAGTATGGGTTTCTCCTATTACAAGTAGAGCTGTTAAGTATCCTACTGATGTTGAACTACATTCTATGGAACATCGAATTAAAGGTACTGTCGATGTCGGTCAAATACGTACTTTAGATTTAAGCTCGAGGCATTATAAAATCGTTGATCGTACAACGCACGAAGTCATGCACAAAATCGACGATATTATTACGCACATTCTGAAAATGGAGCATTTCTAACACACTTTTTTGAAAAAGTGTGTTTTTTTATGAATGATTATGTATTTTTATTCGTTATAGTGTATAATAAATCAAAACCAATGTCTCACACCTTTATTTCTAACCACAAGAAGCAGATTACAATTAAAGCCTAATTTTCAAAATTATAGAATCGCAATTGTTTAGGAATAATTAGAGTTCTGTAAAGTTTTTTAAAACTATATTTATTTCATTGTCTTGAAAAATAAGTCACTTATAATGAAGGTGTAATATATCACAAAGAGGAGTTGTAGTAGAATGCAAAACTTAAGAAACAGACATTTCCTAACATTATTAGATTTCAGCCAAAAAGAAGTAGAATATTTATTAAACCTTTCAGAGGATTTGAAACGTGCGAAATACGCCGGTATTGAGCAACAAACACTTAAAGGAAAAAACA
>NZ_KV840315.1:0-798 GCF_001839185.1 Staphylococcus sp. HMSC65H10
TTTTTTTTATGAAATTTTCGAAAATATGTATAAAAATCTTTATAATAGAAGTCCTCACGGACTCTTATGTAAGCCACATAGATACTTTTTTCAAATTCATCGCAGCACAAGTAAACATCGTATCCATTGTCACCTTTCCTAAACTGCGGAAACGTGTCCATCTCATACCATGTTGCTCTTTAGCGTCACCAAATCGTCTTTCTATTGTTTGGCTTCTCATTTTATATATTTTTTTAATTGAATCCATAAACCTTAAATCTTCAACTATATCTAAATCATCTTGCCATACGTGCCTTTGGATTTGTTTTTGACACTGTTTATTTTCAGTGCATTTGTTCAATAGTGGGCATTCACGACATGTGTCAGAGTTTGACATATATAGTCTGTGCCCAGTTGGCATTGTTCTTTTGTAAGTTAAAAACTCATCATTAGGACAGATATAGCTATCATAATATTCATCGTAGATGAAATCGCGAATTTTGAAGAAACCTTCTTTTCCTTTTGGTCGAGTATACGGCATCACAGGTATCATTAATTTTTCAATAAGATAGTGTGCATTAGCTGGAGTTTTATATCCAGAATCGACTGCTACATATCTCGCTTTTAAACCTGCTTTCTCCATTCTTTCTATCATAGGTTTCAATTGCGTACTATCATGGATATTTCCTGGAGTGACGTGTGAATCTAAAATGAA
The DNA here is from genome assembly GCF_001839185.1 of Staphylococcus sp. HMSC65H10. NCBI lineage: Bacteria > Bacillati > Bacillota > Bacilli > Caryophanales > Staphylococcaceae > Staphylococcus > Staphylococcus sp. HMSC65H10. The sequence goes on from NZ_KV840315.1 coordinate 695, forward strand.
GCCGTGTCTATCGACACATGCATGTAGCGAATAGGCAAATTGCTTTTCTCTCTCGCTCTTTACATAATAACCAGACTCTGGATCAGTTTTGCTTTCTTTTATAT
>NZ_KV840316.1:0-26098 GCF_001839185.1 Staphylococcus sp. HMSC65H10
GGTTATCTCATCAACCGAATTTATTATAGAGCCACTTATTATTAAGGGAATGTTTACAGTTATTTTTCTATCTATTTTTGGGGATGTTATTAATTATGAAAAAAATTTAGTGAATTTACCGATATTTGATAAATTTAATGTTACTCACGATAATTTAACTACAATGATATGCATACCGAACGCTTCATTTCCGATATACATATATGAGAGATGCAGGAATCAATGCAAGGACAAACACCAATTCCTGCTTTAAGGATTAAACAATTTAGTGCTTATACTCAAAGGACAATAAATAAGGAATTATTTTTGAGTGAATTTTTGAACTGTTTCGATGATTAATTTTACGAATTCACCGATAGTGCCTACGATATCGCCTGCCATGTGTATTGCCCCCTTTCTTTTCAATATAGGATGATCAGTTAGTCTAAGGCATGTTAGACCTACGAAGAATATTAACGATGCCATAAACCAATTTCTTTGAAATATTAAGATGAAGTAAGGTAACCACATTGACTTCAAACACGATATGTTTATGTAATGTGTTACCTGAATTCTTATCACATCTCTGTGATACATCTTCATTAAAACATCATTTCTAAAGTTAATGTTAAATAATCCCTAACTTATGATATTTCAATCATAACTGTCTATAAATATATGTTAAAATGACGATAATAGTAGATTTTCTACAGTTTGGAATAAAAAACGAACAGTTAGGCAATGAATCAATAAAATATCCTTTTTAGTTGTATAATGTCAGTGAGGAGAGTGAGGCTATGCAAAAGGCTTTTTACAGACAGGTTGATCGTTGGGCTCAAGCCCTTCAAAAAAGAAACAATCTAGACCGTATCGCTTATTTAAAAATAAAGCTTGGCCTAGAAGTCTTTTTCAATAACCTTTTCAAAACGATTGTCGTTTATGGACTTGCTCTTCTATTCCATGTTTTCTTATACACACTAACTGTTCATTTAAGCTATTTTATTATCCGACACTTTGCACACGGTGCGCATGCCAAATCAACACTTGCATGCTATATAGAAAGTATTGTTTTATTCGTAATGTTGCCATGGCTCTTAGCAACGTATCATGTACCAATCAACATTATGATTACACTTGCAGCAATCGCAGTCATTTTACTTTGTATTTATGCACCTGCTGCTACAGTTAAGCAACCAATTCCCACACGACTGATTAAGAAAAAGAAAATCACGGCAATCATTCTTGCAACATTAATGTTTGCAATTTCATTCCTTGTTCCTAATGCTTACCAACAAATGATTTTGCTAGGTATCACATTACAAGGCGGTTCACAATTGCCAATATTTTTCCCTAAAAACAGAAAGGATGTATTGTAATGGACTTATTAAATGGTATCTTTAAATTATTCGCTTTTATCTTTGAGAAAATTGGAAACTTAGCTAAGTATAACCCATGTTGGGGTTACTTCGATGAAACTGAAGTACCAAGAGAATTATTAGAAGAAGATAACTAAAATCTAAAGAGTACAATCTTCATTGTATAAGAAAGTGTGTATAACATGGAATTATTAAACGGTATGTTTATAGCGACTTATCAAGGTATCTTACTCTTTTTAATCGCTAAAATTATTTTGAACTTATGCTACTCTTATAAAGAAATAGCTATACTTATAGCGATAAATATATTGGGAAGTTTTTCATATATTATCATTGGTAAATATGCACTATTTATCGTGATATTACTTACCGCAATCTATTTATACAAAAAAATCAAATTATACTCTTTGCTGACAATGGTAGGAAGTGTCCTAATTTTATATTTAGGTAACCTTTCTGCCATGTCTGTTTTTATACTGCTTGATGCATACGATCCTAAAAGAATATTTATACATGTTCTTTACTTAATAACATTTACAGTGGTTTCTATACTCTTAGCCTATGCAGTTAGATTTTTAATTAAAAAGTTAAGAACATCTTATTTATCTAGTAATAAGTTTTATATAGGAACAGTTATTACCTTTTTAGTAGCTACTTTTATTGTCATATATGTATTAATGCCTTCTAACATTAGTTCTAGCGAATCCTTTAAACTTGTAGTTCTAGTTTATGTTGCTTTCATTCTCGCCGTAGTTGTTTTAGTGTTAGTAATCAGCTTTACGGTATTACGAGAAATGAAGTATAAGAGACAAGTTGAAGAAATAGAGAATTATTATAAATACACGTTACGTATTGAAAAGATTAATAATGATATGCGCAAGTTTAGACATGACTATGTGAATATATTACTCTCCATGTCTGAGTTTATTCGTGATGACGATATGCCTGGTTTAAGAGCTTATTTTGAGGAACATATTGTTCCACTTAAAGATAATATGCAGACGAATTCTTTTAAAATCAATGGACTTGAACGTTTGCAAATTCGAGAGTTAAAAGGTTTGTTGACGACTAAAATTATTCAAGCACAAGAAAATAATATCAGAGTAAGTGTTGAAGTACCTGATGAGATACATCATATTTCATTAGACATGATTGACTTATCGAGAGTAATGGGGATTATTTTGGATAATGCAATTGAAGCTTCCACTGAAATCGACGATCCTTTAATTCAAATCGGCTTTATGAAAAATAAGGATGCCGTGATGATTATTGTGATGAATAAGTGTGCTAAAGATATCCCTAAAGTTCATGAACTATTTAAAGAGAACTTCTCTACTAAAGGTCCAAATCGAGGTTTAGGGCTATCAACTTTAAGAGAAATTATTGATCAAACGGATAATGTTTTATTAGATACTGTGATTGAAAATCATTACTTTATACAAAAACTTGAAATCATGAATACAGAGCACGAGGATGTGAAATAAACGTGAAGATTATTATATGCGAAGATGATGTACAACAGCGCGAACACATTGAATCCATCATTGAAAATTATATTATGATTGAAGAAAAACCTTTAGAAGTGGCGCTCTCAACGGGTGATCCTTATGAGGTATTAGAATTCGCTAAAGCTACAAATGAGATTTGTTGTTACTTCTTAGATATTCAGTTAGATTCTGATATTAACGGTATTAAGCTTGGCAGCGAACTTAGAAACTATGATTCTGTCGGCAGTATTATCTTTATTACTAGCCACAGTGAACTCACTTATCTTACTTTCGTTTATAAAGTAGCAGCCATGGACTTTATTTTTAAAGATGACCCTTCAGAAATGAAATCTCGAATTATTGATTGTATCGAAACTGCATTGACGAGACTACAGTTGCTTTCAAAAGAATCTAGTCTCGAAACAATTGAGTTAAAACGTGGCAGTAACTCAGTCTATGTTAATTACGATGATGTCATGTTCTTTGAATCCTCGGCAAAATCACATCGTTTAATTGCGCATTTAGACAATCGTCAAATCGAATTTTATGGCAACTTAAAAGATTTAAGCCAATTAGATGACCGCTTCTTCCGTTGTCACAATAGTTACGTCATTAATCGCAATAACATCGAAGAAGTAATATCTAAAGAACGTGAAGTCTACTTTAAAAATGGTGAACACTGTTATATCTCAGTAAGAAATTTAAAGAAAATCTAATCAAACAGGGCTGAAATCGCAATTGATTTCAGCCCTTCTTTTCTACTTATTCTTCTTATATTTCCACTTATAATTTATTGCTCCGAGTTATCTTCTACTTCATATATACCATGCAAATCATATTTCGTGAATTTTAAATATGCTTGACCTGATTCTGTACCTACACGTATTCCTTTACTATTCTCTGGAGGGAAAATGCGTGAAGACATAACACGCTCACCATGATTACAGAAAACTTCAATACTAGACTGGTCTACAAAAATTTGTAAATGCTCTAAATCTCGACTCAATTGTACTGAACATTTCGTTTCAACATTTGCAAGCGGTACTTCTCCACTTTCACTGCAATCTAATGTCACTAAACGAGAATGTGTGTTATACGTCACTTTTGTCGAATTCCATTTTGAGACTTTTACTTCAAAATAGATTTCAGTCGCATCATTTTCCAAAATTTCAATCTGCAGTTCAAAGTTGTCGCCTTCATAAGGGTGGAGCTGTTTCGCAAATTTATTGGCATAACCTAATGCTGTTTCTTCGTTATATCTTAATTGTTTTAAGCTGGAGTGCGGTGTTTGATATATCTTTCCGTTGCGCATAGTAAGTTGTCTTGGAATAGAAAGACAAGGAACTTGTGCAATTTCAGGCAAATGTTCATATTCGCCTTCTGTTTTTAATAAACCGATTAAGACACGCGAACCTTCAGCATCTTCGAACGTTTGAGGAAAGACAAAACCAAAGCCGTCATCCCACAATTTGAAATCGCCATGATTCATCTTAAAGTTATGGAAATGTAAATGCCCCATTAAGTAACCTGCTTTAAATGCGTGTTCCGTATTTTCAGCTGTAAACGTTAAAATGTCATAACCATTCATAGTGAAATAATCAGATGCATGCCAAAAATCACCAAAGTGAGAAAGGTTTGTATGGACGGGTGCAATCAATTGCCATTGGTTGAGATCGTCAGCATGATAAGCTAATAATCTTCCTTGTCCTTTTTCTGTTTGTGCACTTAACAATGCAAAACGTGCTCCATCTTTTTCAAACACTTTTGGGTCTTGTACATTTTGAACATAGCCTTCAGGCACTTCAAAATTGATAGGTTGCTCATATTTTTCGATTTCACCTGTATGATTTTTCACTGCATGCAGTTGCGTGAAAGGTGCTTCAATAACAGCATCTTTACTTTTTGCTGAGTATATAAAATGTGTCTGCTGATTGATCTCTATCGCACTGCCGCCTTTAATCCCCTCATCATCAAATAATCCGTCTGGTTTTAACATAATCTGTTCTGTAGGATTTTGTATTAAATCAGGAGTTTGATATGCGTAACTATAGCTTAATCCATTATTAATCGTAAATGGATACCATACATGACTTATTAAATAATGCTTGCCATCAAATAATAGACCATTCGGTTTACCCGCTGAACCAAATGGTGGCTGTAAATGGAATGTTTGTTTATACGGTGAAGAAGCGAACTTGTCTTTGAGTTCAGCAATTCTTTCAGCTGGTAGTTGTTCTATTCGTTGCGTTTCTACTTCATTTATCCAATCTTGCATCAACCATGTCCTCCTAATTAAACGTTTATCATCATTTCTTTTATTTTAGCATATTTATATACGCCCACCTATCCTCTTTTTCATACGGATTTCTATCTATGACATTTATATCAATTTTATAAGATAATACTTGTGCTTAATCAATTAATAATTTAGGGTAAAATTATACCCTTGCAATTTGGTCAATTGTATATTAGGATAAACCTTATCAACATTATCGGAAAAGAGGGATTAAATGATTTGGATGATTATCAGCGGTCTAATTGTGGGGAGTTTACTAGGATTTGTAATGCAGCGGACACGATTTTGTTTAGCCGGCGGATTTAGAGATATGTATGTTCAAAAAAATAATAAAATGTTTTACGCTTTACTCATTGCAATTTCTGTTCAAGCAATTGGTTTATTAGCTTTCACAGCGATAATTGGCAAACCTTTAGATAACGGAACATTCCCAATTATCGGAACAATTGTTGGATCATTTGTTTTCGGTGTTGGAATTGTATTAGCTGGCGGTTGTGCCACTGGTACTTACTACCGTGCTGGTGAAGGTCTTATCGGCAGCTGGTTAGCTTTAGTTGCTTATGCAGTATTCTCAGCTATTACTAAAGCAGGATTGTTAAAACCAGTGATGGAAGGTCTTAATTCAAAAACTAATGTTAATGCAGATATGTCAACAAGTACAGGTATTCCTGCTTGGGTTTGGGTCATTGTCATTACAGCAATTACAGTGTTCTTTGTGGTTAAAACAGTACGTAAACCTAAACCGAAAATTGCAGTCCCTAAATTAAAACAAAAATTCACAGGTGTACGTCACTTCTTCTTTGAAAAGAAATTCCACCCATTCGTAGCAGCAATTGTTGTTGGATTAATTGCGTTACTTGCTTGGCCAATGAGTTATTCAGCAGGCCGTGAAGGTGGTTTAGGTATCACTACACCTTCTTCAAATTTAGTACAATTTATCATTACAGGTAAAACATCATTCTTAGACTGGGGTGTATTCTTAGTCTTAGGTATTTTCATCGGATCTTATATTGCAGCTAAAGGTTCACGTGAATTTGCTTGGAGATTACCAGATAAAAAGACTTTAAGAAATAGTGTTATCGGCGGTGCATTAATGGGATTCGGCGCTTCAGTTGCCGGCGGTTGCTCAATTGGTAACGGCTTAGTTGCAACAGCAGCATTATCTTGGCAAGGATGGATTGCTCTTGCATCAATGATTTTAGGTACTTGGTTAATGAGTTACTTTATCTTTATTAAACCAATGAAAGCATTACGTAAAGCACCTGCTAAAACAACTGCTTCAAGACCTGCAACACAATCATAATTAAGTTAAAATAGCCATAACGAATAAAAAGTTTTAAACAAAGGAGAATGAATCTATGGTATACGAACTAGGAACAGTCGGAATGGTTTGTCCTTTCCCTCTTATCGAAGCACAGAAGAAAATGGAAGAATTAGAAGTCGGAGACGAATTGAAAATCGACTTTGACTGCACACAAGCGACAGAAGCTATCCCAAACTGGGCAGCTGAAAAATCTTACCCTGTAACAAATTACGAACAATTAGGAGACGCTTCTTGGACAATTACAGTTCAAAAAGCCTAAACTAAAAAAGGAGTTTGCATTGAATGAAAATTCAAGCAAACTCCTTTTCTTTATTTACGATTCATATTATTCATAAAGAAGAGTAAAGACTGTAATTCTACCCCTAAATCAATATGATGTACTGATACATTATCAGGTACATCGATACGTGAAGGTGTAAAGTTTAAAATGCCTTTTACGTTACTAGCGACAAGTTGATCAGCAACTTCTTGTGCTGCTCTTCCAGGTGTTGTGATAATCACTACATCTAAATTGCCTTTTTTCAAAATATCATGAATGGCATCCATGTCTTTAACTACAACTTTTCCAATTTGCGTACCGACTACATCCGCGTCAATATCAAACGCTTCTGTAATCACCATATCATCGTGGATTGAGAAGTTATATGAAAGCAATGCTTTCCCTAAGTTCCCTACGCCGACTAAACCAATACGAATTACATCACTTTCGCTGATTTCGCCTTTAAAGAATTCTAATAAACTCTCCACATTGTAACCATAACCTTTTTTACCCAGCTCACCAAAGTATGAGAAATCTCTTCTGATGGTAGCTGAATCAATATCCAATGCTTCACTGATTGTTTTAGAATTCACTCTATCTATCCCTTTTTCTTGAAGGGTATTCACGAATCGGTAATATAAGGGTAATCGTTTCAAAGTCGCGCGAGGAATTTTATTGTTTTGATTAGCCAATTTATTTTCCTCCAAATCTTTCTAACTACTATCCCAAACTTTATTCAGTTCAACCATAATAAAACTATACTTTTAATCGTATGAAGTTATGTTAATTTAGCCATGGAGTTGTGAAAAGTAGTCATTTTATCGACTATTAGCAGATTATAGTATTATCATAGTTAATAATGCTGTACAACAATACTCAGCTTGTTTCTGGAATCATTTTTTATTATTTAAGTATACCGTATGATTTCAGAAATTGGAATGACTGTATTATCAACATTTTAGTGAATACGCTCTTTATTACACTAAAACATCCATAATTGCATTTGTAAATTACAGCAATGTACTAACTATTATACGATTAGAATTTTGTTTTGAACACATTTTTTTAAAACAAATCATAATTAATGGTCTGTATTAAATGTGTATTGACACAAATTTCTGATAAAATATTCAATCTTTTAATTTCGCGTGATATGTTAGGAATTCATGTCAATTGCGCTTATAATAGTAACTAAGCGACGCTTTTTAGGAAGGAGGACTACGAGATATTTACAGACAAATCTCGTATAAATTTGAATGATATTACTACAACTAAACAATGTCTCAAAATCCTTCGACGGGGAAGAAATCTTTAGTGATGTCCACTTTGAAGTAAAGAGTCATGAAAAAATAGGCATTGTCGGCAGAAATGGCGCTGGCAAATCAACATTAATGAAAATCATTGCTGGTGTGGATGGTTATGATAGCGGCAATGTCTCGAAAATCAAAAATTTAAAAGTCGGTTATTTAACACAACAAATGACCTTAGATACTGACCATACCGTATGGGAAGAGATGTCTAAACCTTTTGCTTATCTTAAACAAATGGAACAAGAAATGCAGGCGGAAACTAATTGGTTAGCCGATCATGCTGATGAATATGAATCTGAGACTTTCAAAGACCATATGGCAAGATATGAAACTTTGTCTAACCAATTTGAACGCTTAGAGGGGTATCAATTTGAAAGCAAGATTAAAACGGTCTTACACGGATTAGATTTTAACGAAGAAGATTTCAATCGTTCAGTAAATGATTTCAGCGGTGGTCAAAAAACACGTTTGTCACTCGCACAAATGTTATTGAGTGAACCTGATTTATTATTACTTGATGAGCCGACCAACCATTTAGATATGGAAACAACACAATGGCTCGAAGATTATTTGAATTACTTTAAAGGTGCTATCGTTATTATCAGTCACGACCGCTTCTTCTTAGATAAAACGGTCAACCAAATCTACGATGTCGCACTCGGTGCAGTTCAACACTATGTCGGCAACTATAGTAAATTCATCACACAACGTGATCAATATTATCAAAAACGCATGCAAGAATACGAACGTCAACAAGCTGAAATTAAACGACTAGAAACATTTGTCGAAAAAAATATCACACGTGCATCAACAAGCGGTATGGCTAAAAGTCGCCGAAAAGTTTTAGAAAAAATTGAACGTATCGATAAACCGATGTTAGATGCTCGCAGCGCTAATATCCAATTCGATTTTGATCGTAATACAGGTAATGACGTATACCATATTAGAAACTTAGAAATCGGTTATGCAGAGCCTGTGATTGCACCTATCACAATGGAAATCACTAAAGGAAATCATTTAGCAGTCATTGGACCGAACGGTATCGGAAAATCAACATTCATTAAAACTGTAGCCGACCGTATTCCTAAATTAGGCGGCGAAATTATTCATGGCGCAAATTTACGTGTCGGTTACTACGATCAAAAACAAGCAGAATTCAAATCTAATAAAACCATTTTAGACTATGTATGGGACCAATACCCTACCATGCCAGAAAAAGATGTACGTGCAGTATTAGGTCGTTTCTTATTTGTTCAAGATGATGTTAAAAAAATCATCAATGATTTATCAGGTGGTGAAAAAGCCCGCTTACAATTGGCATTATTGATGTTAGAACGTAATAATGTCTTAATTCTTGACGAGCCTACCAACCACTTAGATATCGATTCTAAAGAAATGTTAGAACAAGCACTTCAAGATTTTGAAGGTACTTTAATCTTCGTTTCACATGACCGTTACTTTATTAATCAACTGGCAAATAAAGTTTTCGATATGCAACCAGATGGCGGTACTGTTTACGCAGGCAATTATCAATATTATTTAGATAAAACTGAAGAGAAAGCCGCGATTGCCGCAAAAAATGAAGCACAACAAGCAGCACAAATCTCGACTGAAGAAAATACGAATTCATACGAAAATCAAAAAGCACAACGTAGAGAACTACGTCAGTTAGAACGCCAAATTGAAAACTGTGAAGCAGAAATTGAAAAGTTCGAACAACAAATCGAAACCATCGATCATCAATTAACACAACCAGAAGTATTTAATGATCCAGAAAAAGCTGCACAGTTAGCTGAAGAAAAAGACACTATCGAACACCAACTCGAACAAGTTATGGAAACGTGGGAAGAATTACAAGAAAAAATAATATAAACCATAAAGGTTACCGAGGACTAGAAATGAACACTTCATTTTTAGTCCTCTTTTATTACAATTCCTTAACAAAATTATCAACATTAAAAATCCCTTAACATCAACTATCCACAGAGTTATCCACTTTATCCACAGGTAAAAAGACACCATTTTAAAGACTATTCACATCACTTTCCACAGTTATTCACCTATTTACCCACACTTATCCACAAGTTATTCACTTATTGTTGATAAGTACGCATGTTCGCTATTGACAAAACAACAACTCAATCAAAATTGGCGACTGCCCATTATTATGAGATACTATAAATAATTCATATAAATAGAGAGGTATTATTCATGGATAGTGTACTTAATATTTTCTTATTTTTAATCTTCATGTGGCTAGTGATTACAGCGCTTTATATCATACTCACTTACTACCAAAAATACCGCGCTGCACAACGTATACGTTCATTATGGGATGCACGCGCTAAATCTGAAAGCTTCATACGTCCCAATCAACATTATCGCTATCAATACGATACATATCATCAGCAAAATGAACATACACTCGATGATAAAACATGGTCCGATTTAAATTTAGACGACGTGTTTCAACAACTCAATTATAATTTCACCGCAATTGGTGAAATGCGCTTATACGCAACACTTCGAGGCATGTTTAAAGTTAACAACCAAAGCTTGATTAACAAGTTCAAAAATCATAAAACATTTCGTCAAAGTGTGTCTGTACATTTATCACAAATTGGCAAAACAATTTACCCAATGTTTCCGGATCAAATCAAACCAATTAAAATGCAAAATATTTATTATCTATGTCCTTTGCTTCCTATTATAGGTTTGATACTTGTACCTATTCTAAAGGGCCCAGGCTTATTAATATTACTCTTTACGATTGTGTTGAATATCTTTCTAAGCGGTAAATTATCCAAACACTACTCTGAATATATCAACGCAACCTTTTATTCTGTTAATGTCATTAAAAAAGCTGAACGTATTCATCAACTTGAACAAGCACCTGAACTTGATGTGAATTTCAAACATTTCGCGAAAGCCAAACGATTCAGTCCCCTACTAGGTAAAGTTTCACCTGATAACGAAGGCGGTGCAATGGCAGAATTTATTAAACTCGCTTTCATGTTAGATTATGTTATTTTCAATTCAGTCCAAAATACCTTTACTAAGCATCAAGATGAACTGATGGCTTGTTATGACTATGTCAGTGAAATTGACAATCATTATGCGATTGCTTTATGGCAAGAAACTTTAGAATCATATACACATCCTGAAGTCACACAACAACCTGAATTAGAATTCAACGCGTTAGTTCACCCTTTACTTGAGACACCTGTCCCAAATGATCTAAACATTCAGCGAAACATCTTACTGACAGGTTCGAACGCATCAGGTAAATCGACATTCATGAAAGCTGTAGCACTCAATTTAGTATTAGCGCAAACTGTTGATACAGCATTAGCGACTCAATTCAAATATAAGCCTGGTATGATTTTAACTTCTATGGCGAATCAAGATGATGTACTGAGCGGAGATAGTTACTTCATCGCAGAATTGAAATCTATCTTACGCTTAATGGATCAAACAAACACTTATTGTTATTGCTTTATCGATGAAATATTTAAGGGAACGAATACAACAGAGCGCATTGCAGCTTCTGAATCAGTTTTAAATTACCTTGCAGAACATCCCAAATACAGAATCATTGCGGCAACGCATGATATTGAATTATCACTACTACTTGAACAGGATTTTGCGAATTATCATTTTAATGAAACGATTAAAGATGATGAAATTTATTTTGACTATAAAATCAAACCAGGTAAAGCAGATACTCGTAATGCAATTGAATTATTACGCTTAATGCACTTTCCTGATGCTGTTTATCAAAATGCATTAAAAAATACAAAAAAGTAGAGAAGCAAAATAACCGCTTCTCTACTTTTTCTTTTATCAATATTTCTTTTTATTCAATTATTCTACTGAAAATTCTTCAATATCAATACTGCTTTTACCATTTAAATCTAAATCAGCTTTTAATCCAGCTTCATATAAATAATGACCTGCTGCACCAATCATCGCCGCATTGTCAGTACATAACTTCGGACTTGGAATTGATAATTTAATCTGATGTTCTGCACATGCTTCTTTAAGTGCTTTTCGTAAACCTTTGTTGCTTGCGACACCACCTGCGACTATTAACTGATTCACTTGATACGTTTCACATGCTTTAATCGCCTTGTGTACTAAAACTTCAACGACACTATTTTGGAAACTTGCCGCAACATTTTCAGGAATAATTTCTTCATTCTTTTGTTTCAAGTTATGCAGCTTATTGATAACTGCACTTTTTAAACCACTGAAGCTAAAATCAAAACTATCCGGTTCTAGCCATACACGTGGGAAGTCGTAGACATCTTCCCCTTCTGTTGCGAGTTGATCGACTTTCGGTCCGCCGGGATACGGCAAGCCGATTGTACGTGCCACTTTATCATAAGCTTCACCAACTGCATCGTCTCTTGTTTCACCGATAACTTCAAAGTTTAAATGGTCTTTCATATAAACTAACTCCGTATGACCACCTGATACTATCAGTGCCATCAACGGAAACTCGAATGGTTCTTCTAAATTATTCGCATAGATATGACCTGCAATATGATGCACCGGGATTAATGGTTTATCATATGCATATGCTAATGCTTTTGCTGCATTGACTCCGATTAAAAGTGCACCGATTAAGCCTGGACCTTCTGTCACCGCAACCGCATCTATTGCTTCCATATCTGTATGCGCTGTTGTTAAGGCCTCATCTATCGTTTGTGTGATACCTTCCACATGATGACGGCTCGCTACTTCAGGGACCACGCCGCCGAAACGTTTATGACTTTCAATTTGGCTTAGCACAGTATTGCTTAAGATTTCTTTGCCATTTTTAATCACACTGGCACTTGTTTCATCACAGCTTGATTCTATTGCTAAAATTAATGTATCTTTTTCCATTATAAATCCACCCACATTACGAGTGCATCCTCGCCTTCTCCATAATAATTTTTTCGTTTGCCGCCGTAATTGAACCCTAATGATTCATAAACACGACGCGCAATGCTGTTTTCAATACGTACTTCTAAACTCATAACCTCACATGTCTGTCTAGCGAAATTCATCGCATACTCCACAATTAACTTTCCTAATCCATACCCACGCATCTTTTCAGTTACCGCAACTGTCGTAATTTGTGCTTGATCAATGACGGTCCATATACCGATATAACCAATAATCTCTTGCTCATATTCCATCACAAAATAACGTGCAAATTGATTACGTTCGACTTCATGATAAAAAGCATCAATAGTCCAAGAGCTATCATTAAAACACAAGCGTTCTAAATCAAAGACCTTCGGCACATCCTCTACAGTCATCAATCGTATATTCAAGCTATTTAATTCCGTTGCGTTTTTAACCAATTGCGTTCTGCCTCAGAAAGTTTAAGATAGTCTGGTTTAAAGGTATGGATATTTTCTGGTTGCGTAATTAAACTCTGCATCACGCTGGCTTTAGGAAGTTGATGAATTATCGGTCCATTTAGCAACTCAGTAATATTTTCTAAATCATGACCGACAAAAACGTGTGGCTGTTGTTGTTGATTCAGATAATCATTTAAATCTGTAATCAACATATATTGGTCTTCTAATAAGTTAACAAGTTGACCTTCTTGGTATTGATAAACACCTGTATAAACCGCTTCTCGTCTTGCATCAAACACGGGAACAATTAACTGTTCAGTCTGTGTATCAGGTAAAGTTGCAGCTAAGGCTTCTAAAGATGAAACGCTATATAACTCTGTATTTAATGCATAAGCTAACGTTTTAGCAGTCGTGACACCAATTCTTAATCCAGTGTATGAACCAGGACCTTTAGCAACGATAATTGCATTAATATCTCTTTTAGTGATACCTGCTTCTTCAATGATTTTTTGAATCGCCGGCATCAGTTGAACAGAATGATTACGTTTAATATTTGTGGTATGTTCTACTAATATATTTTCATCTTGCATCACTGCAAGCGACATAGGCTTATTGGATGTATCCAGCAGCAAGTAAATCACGTGTGACGTCCTCCTTCAGTTGTGCATAATGCGCACCTTGTGCTTCTATTGTAATTTCTCTTTTATTTTCATCTACTGCAGTAAGATTAATCGTTAAATGATTATCTGGCAATAAGTCTTGAATAAATGTACTCCATTCAATAACGGTTACTGCATGATCATCAAAATATTCATCGAACCCTAAGTCTTCATCAGAATCTTCTAAGCGATAGCAATCCATATGATGAAATTTCATGTTCGTTCCTTTATAAGATTTAATAATATTGAAGGTTGGAGAATTAATTGTACGTTTCACTCCTAAATGCTTTCCGATGAATTGACTTAATGTTGTCTTTCCTGCACCTAAATTACCATTTAATAAAATTAGATCTTTGGGTTGTAAATGCTTTGTCAGTATTTCAGCAAATTGATTCATTTGATCAATATTGTTGATTGTTATCATTTTCAAGTCTCCTATTTTCTATTCTGTATGCGTACAGAAATTTCGTCTTCTATATTGTAACATGGCATGCAACTGCTTTTGACTATAATGATTGTTTGCTTTAAAAATGAAATATGTAATTATTAAAAACGTTTTCATGTATGAAATTAAAAAATTTTCAGAAATCCGGTTGACATCCCTCTGGACATGTAGTAAATTAAGTTTATCAAATTTTTAGACAATTCAAATTTATTCATAAAACCATTCGAAAGGAGCAAATTGAAATGACTAACAGAACACAAGCAAATACTCTACCGACAACAACAAATATTTTAGTCATTTTATTAATTTGCTAGGACTCGAACTTTAGTAAAAACCATTACTAAATGTTTAAGTCCTATTTCCGATTGAATGGGACTTCCATTGACGTCCCAATAATTATTGGGACGTTTTTTTATTTGAATCTTCGGGGGGAATTATATTGAGAAGCGACACAATCAAAAAAGGAGACCAACAGGCTCCGGCCAGAAGTTTACTTCATGCCACAGGACAAATCAAAGATCCAACAGATATGAACAAACCATTCGTAGCGATTTGTAACTCTTATATCGATATCGTTCCAGGACATGTTCACTTAAGAGAATTAGCAGATATTGCAAAAGAAGCTATCCGAGAAGCAGGCGCAATTCCATTTGAATTCAACACAATCGGTGTTGACGATGGTATCGCAATGGGACACATTGGAATGCGTTATTCATTACCATCTCGTGAAATCATCGCAGATGCAGCTGAAACAGTTATCAATGCACATTGGTTCGACGGCGTCTTCTACATTCCAAACTGTGACAAAATCACACCAGGAATGTTAATGGCAGCAGTTAGAACAAACGTACCTGCTATCTTCTGTTCAGGCGGACCGATGAAAGCTGGTTTATCTACAACAGGTAAAGCCTTAACTCTTTCATCTATGTTCGAAGCAGTTGGTGCCTTTAAAGGCGGTTCAATGACAAAAGAAGAATTTTTAGATATGGAACAAAATGCTTGCCCTACTTGCGGTTCTTGCGCAGGTATGTTCACAGCAAACTCAATGAACTGTTTAATGGAAGTATTAGGACTAGCACTTCCATATAATGGTACAGCATTAGCCGTATCAGACCAACGTCGAGAAATGATTCGACAAGCCGCTTTCCAATTAGTAGACAATATTAAAAATGATTTGAAACCACGTGATATCGTTACAAAAGAAGCATTAGATGATGCATTCGCATTAGATATGGCGATGGGCGGTTCAACAAACACAGTACTTCACACACTTGCAATCGCAAATGAAGCGGGTGTTGATTATGACTTAAGCCGTATCAATGAAATTGCTAAACGTACACCTTATTTATCTAAAATCGCACCAAGTTCTTCTTATTCTATGCACGATGTTCATGAAGCCGGCGGTGTTCCTGCTATCATCAATGAATTAATGAAAAAAGAAGGTACATTGCACCCTGACAGAGTGACTGTTACAGGTAAAACACTTCGCGAAAACAACCAAGGCAAAGAAATCAAAAACACAGATGTTATCCATCCACTTGATAATCCGTACGATAAAGAAGGTGGCCTTTCAATCTTATATGGTAACTTAGCTCCAAATGGTGCAGTTATCAAAGTCGGCGGTGTAGATCCTGAAATCAAAGTCTTTAAAGGAAAAGCCATTTGTTTTGACTCTCATGATGAAGCTGTTGAAGCAATTGATAACCACACTGTACGTGAAGGTCACGTTGTAGTTATTCGTTATGAAGGCCCTAAAGGCGGACCAGGAATGCCTGAGATGTTAGCCCCTACTTCATCTATCGTAGGTCGTGGCTTAGGTAAAGATGTTGCATTAATCACTGACGGAAGATTCTCAGGAGCAACAAGAGGTATCGCAGTCGGACACATTTCACCTGAAGCAGCATCAGGCGGACCAATCGGATTAATTCGTGACGGTGATGAAATCGTCATCGACTTAACAAACAGAACATTAGATGTAGATGTTTCAGAAGAAGAAATGAACAAACGTAAAACAGAAGTCAAACCATTTAAAGCCAAAGTGAAAACAGGTTACTTAGCACGTTATACAGCACTTGTTACAAGTGCAAATACAGGCGGTGTTATGAGAGTACCAGAATATCTAATTGAGGAGTGATGCTTTATGTCTAACCCACAAATGACTAAACATAATGAAGAAGCAAACAGTACACAAGCAGCCACGAAAACGAGTAGAAGCGGTTCGGAATTGTTGGTAGAAGCACTGTTGAAAGAAGGCACAGAGTTGCTTTTCGGTTATCCAGGAGGTGCCGTGCTACCGCTCTATGATACATTTTACGATGGTAAAATCAAACATATCTTAGCACGACACGAACAAGGTGCTGTACACGCTGCGGAAGGTTATGCCAGAGTTTCTGGCAAACCTGGCGTAGTTGTAGTTACCAGCGGTCCAGGAGCAACAAACGTTATTACAGGTATCGCAGACGCATTTAGTGATTCATTGCCACTTGTAGTATTTACAGGACAAGTTGCAACACCAGGTATCGGTAAAGATGCATTCCAAGAAGCGGATTTACTTTCAATGACAACACCTATCACTAAACACAACTTCCAAGTTAAACATCCAGACGAAATTCCTGAAGTGGTACATCAAGCGTTTCACATTGCAAATACAGGTCGTAAAGGCCCAGTAGTCATCGACTTCCCTAAAGATGTCGGCATTCTACAATCTGATGTTGATGTATGTGACGAGCTTGATTTACCAGGATATCGTTTAGCTGATGCACCGAACCCTCAAGATGTACAAACTGTACTAGAATGGTTGAAATCAGCGAAGAAACCAGTCATTTTAGCTGGTGCAGGCGTGAGACATTCAGAATCAGGTCCACTTCTGACTACATTTGCTGAACGCCATCAAATTCCAGTAGTCACAACTTTACATGGGTTAGGCACAATTCCTTACAGCAATCCCCTATTCTTAGGTATGGGCGGTATGCATGGATCTTACGCAAGCAACATGGCACTTTCTGATTGCGACTTGCTTATCAACTTTGGTAGCCGCTTCGACGATCGCCTTGCAAGTAACCCAGATAAATTTGCAGAAAACGCTAAGGTTGTTCATGTAGACATCGATCCTTCTGAAATCAATAAAATCATCAAAACAGATTTGGGCGTAGTAGCTGACTGTAAATTGATGCTTGAAGCATTGCTTACAGAAACTAATACTTACGACCAACATAAAGACTGGGTTGACTACTGTGTGAATAATCAGAAATCTCATCCATTTGCATATACAGATGAAGAAGCAGATGTATTTATCAAACCTCAACAAGCCATCGAGTATATCGGTAAAATTACAAATGGAGAAGCGCTAGTTACAACAGATGTCGGCCAACACCAAATGTGGGCAGCGCAATTCTATCCATTCAAACATGATAATCAACTAGTAACAAGCGGTGGTCTTGGAACAATGGGCTTCGGCATCCCTTCTGCTATCGGTGCTAAATTAGCACAACCTGATAAAACAGTTGTTTGTTTCGTTGGAGATGGCGGTTTCCAAATGACTAACCAAGAAATGGCAATCTTAAATGAGTATGGTTTAGATATCAAAATCGTCCTTATCAATAACGGCACACTAGGAATGGTTAAACAATGGCAAGATAAATTCTTTAAACAACGTTTCTCTCATTCAGTATTCAATGGCCAACCAGATTTCCAACAATTATCAGAAGCATATGGTGTGAAAGCATTCTTAGTAGATGATCCTAAAACACTTGAAGCAGATTTAGAAGCAGCATTTGCACACAAAGGCCCTGCTTTAATCGAAGTAAAAATCTCACCTAAAGAACCAGTTTTACCGATGGTACCAAGCGGTAAAGCGAACAACGAAATGGAGGGTGTCCTATGAGATATACATTCAAGACGCAAGTATTAGATAAATCTGGTACATTAAACCGACTGACAAGTACCTTTTTAAGACGTCAGTTTAATATCGTAACACTTTGTGTTACACCAAGTATTCAACCTGGTATTTCTGATATGACATTCGTAGCTGAGTTAGATGAAGCATCAAAAGTACAATCACTCATGCTCCATTTAGAAAAACAAATTAATGTACTTTCTGTAGAAAATATCACAGATAACAACGTCTACAGTGTGGAATTATTACTTGCTAAAATTGCAACACCTGCAGATAAAACAGAATTAGACAACTTGATCAATCACAGTGATGCGCTAGTTTCAGTATTAAAAGAAGAAGATGGTCATACTTATTTACAAGCATCAGGTACACAACAAGCACTTGATGATGTATTACATGCACTATCATCACAACAGATTGATCAAGTTTCTAGAACAGGAACTGCAGCATTATTATAATTTGAATTTTCACAAAGTTGAGAATTTAAAATAAAACAAATTTTTGGAGGAATTTATTATGACAACAGTTTATTATGACGAATCAGTGAAAAAAGACGCTTTAGAAGGTAAAAAAATCGCGGTATTAGGCTACGGTTCTCAAGGTCACGCACATGCTAAAAACCTTAAAGACAACGGCTATGACGTTATAATCGGTATCCGCCCAGGACATTCTTTCGACAGAGCTAAAAAAGATGGATTCGATGTATATCCAGTTGGAGAAGCAGTAAAACAAGCAGACGTAATCATGGTATTATTACCAGATGAAATCCAAGGTAAAGTATACGACGAAGAAATCGCTCCTAACCTAGAAGCTGGTAATGCATTAGCATTTGCACATGGTTTCAACATCCACTTCGATGTAATCAAACCACCAAGTGACGTAGATGTATTCTTAGTAGCTCCTAAAGGCCCTGGTCACCTTGTTAGACGTACATTCACTGAAGGCAGCTCAGTTCCTGCATTATTTGGTGTAGGCCAAGATGCAACTGGTAACGCTTTTGACATCGCATTAAGCTATGCAAAAGGTATCGGCGCAACTAAAGCTGGTGTCATTGAAACTACATTCAAAGAAGAAACTGAAACAGACTTATTCGGTGAACAAGCAGTACTTTGCGGTGGTGTTACTCAATTAATCCAAAACGGTTTCGAAACATTAGTTGAAGCTGGTTACCAACCAGAACTTGCTTACTTCGAAGTATTACATGAAATGAAATTGATCGCTGACTTAATGTACGAAGGCGGTATGGAAACTATGCGTTATTCAATTTCAAACACTGCTGAATACGGTGACTATGTTTCAGGTCCACGTGTTATCACACCAGACGTTAAAGAAAACATGAAAGCTGTATTAACTGATATCCAAAACGGTACATTCGCTAACAACTTCATTAAAGATAATGAAAATGGATTCGAAGAATTCTACAAACTACGTAAAGCAGCACAAGGTCACCAAATCCAAGAAGTTGGTAAAAAACTTCGTGAAATGATGCCATTCGTTGAAAATAAAACTATTGAAGAATAATACTAAATCAGGAGGTTGATTATTTATGAGTCATATTCAAATTTTTGATACAACACTAAGAGACGGTGAACAAACGCCCGGAGTCAGTTTTTCCTTTGATGAAAGACTGACTATCGCAAAGCAACTTGAAAAATGGGGTGTCGATGTAATTGAAGCTGGATTCCCTGCTTCTAGTGAAGGTAGCTTTAAATCAGTTCAAGCTATTTCACAAGCTTTAACTAAAACTGCTGTAGTAGGCTTAGCAAGATGTAAGAAAAGCGACATCGATGCTGTGTACGAAGCAACTAAAGAAGCAAAATATCCGCAATTACATGTATTTATCGCTACTAGCCCTATTCATTTAGAGCATAAATTGAAAATGACTCAAGAAGAAGTGCTAGAGCAAATTACTGAAAATGTTGCTTATGGCAAATCTTTATTCGATGTTGTACAATTCTCACCCGAAGATGCAACACGTACTGATTTAGATTTCTTAATCAAAAGTGTGCAAACAGCTGTAGACGCAGGTGCAACAATTATCAACATTCCTGATACAGTAGGTTATAGCTATCCAACTGAATTCGGAAATATCTTTAAAGTATTGCTTGAAAATGTTAAATCTGATCAAGAAATTATCTATAGTGCACACTGCCACGATGACCTAGGCTTAGCTGTTGCAAACAGCATGGCTGCCATCGAAAATGGTGCAAAACGTGTTGAAGGTACAATTAACGGTATCGGTGAACGTGCTGGTAATACTGCACTTGAAGAAGTTGCGCTTGGTTTATACGTACGTAAAGATCACTATGGTATTGAAACAAGACTTGAGCTTGGACGTACTAAAGAAACTTCTGATTTGATTTCTCGTTTCGCTGGTATTCCAGTACCTCGAAATAAAGCTGTTATCGGCCAAAACGCATTCAGTCATGAATCAGGTATCCACCAAGACGGCTTCTTGAAAAACCGTGAAACATACGAAATCATGACGCCACAATTAGTGGGTATCCAAACATCTGAATTGCCTCTTGGTAAATTGTCTGGTAAACATGCTTTCGCTGAAAAGTTAAAACAACTTGGCTACGAAATCAGTCCAGAAAAACAAGTTGAATTGTTCAAACAGTTCAAATCTATTGCCGATAAAAAGAAAAATGTTTCTGATTATGATGTACATGCCCTTGTTCAAGGTCATTACCATGAAACAAATGCTGCTTATCATGTTGAAAATCTTCAACTACAATTTGTGGCTGAAGGTGTACAAAGTGCAGTCGTTCAACTTCGTGATAATGACGGCAAACAATATCAATCAGCAGCAACAGGAACAGGTTCTATTCTTGCAGTATACAATGCAGTAGACTTAATCTTCGATGCTGAATCTGAATTGTTGAACTATCAAATTTCTTCAGTAACTGAAGGTTCAGATGCACAAGCACAAGTTAACGTTGAACTTAGCATTGATGGGCGCTCTTACTACGGTATCGGTATCGACCATGACGTATTGCTTGCTTCATGTAAAGCTTATGTGGAAGCTTATTCTAATCATATTGCTGATGCATCAGTTAATAATGAGGTGAACGCATGAGTTATAAAATCACTGCCCTCCCAGGCGATGGTATAGGTCCAGAAATACTTGAAGGTACTTTGAAAATATTAGAAAAATTAAGTGGAAAATATAACATTGATTATGAATTAGAAACTTATGATTTTGGAGGGGCCGCTATAGATAACTATGGCGACCCGCTTCCATCATCTACGCTTGAAGCTTGTAAACAATCTGATGCGATTCTTTTAGGTGCAATCGGCGGTCCAAAATGGACAAACAGCCCAAAACGACCTGAAGCTGGCTTACTTGCTTTAAGAAAGAACTTAGAGTTATTCGCAAATATCCGCCCTACTGCTGTAGTTGAAGGCGCGACTGAATTCTCTCCTCTTAAAGCAGAACGTGTACAAGGTACTGATTTAGTGATTGTCAGAGAATTAACAGGCGGTTTATACTTCGGTGAACCGAAAAAATTAGCTGAAGATCATGCAATTGATTCATTAACATATACTAAAGCAGAAGTTGAACGTATTGCACACGCAGCGTTCAAACTTGCACAATCAAGACGTAAGAAATTAACTTCAGTGGACAAAGAAAATGTATTAGCATCAAGTAAATTATGGCGTAAAACAGTTGATGAAGTATCTGCTTCATATCCTGATGTGGAAGTAGAACATCTACTTGTTGATGCATGCAGTATGCATTTGATTACGCGTCCAACACAATTTGATGTGATTGTAACTGAAAACTTATTCGGTGATATTTTAAGCGATGAAGCTTCTGTCATTCCAGGTTCATTAGGTGTATCCCCTTCTGTCAGCTATGGACAAAAAGGTACAAAACTTTATGAACCAATTCATGGATCAGCACCTGACATTGCGGGTCAAGATATTGCGAATCCGACAGGTATGGTGCTTTCATTAGCAATGTGTTTCAGAGAAACATTTAATCAAGCAGAAGCGGCAGAAGAATTAGAAAAGATTGTTTATGGTTTACTGAAAGAAGGCTTTACGACACCTGATTTAGGCGGAAAAGCACATACTTCAGAAATCTTCGAGAAAATTTTACAACAACTTTAAAGGATGGTGATTGAAATGGGACAAACTTTGTTCGATAAAATATGGAATAGACATGTTCTCACAGGAAATGCAGGTGAACCGCAATTATTATACATTGACTTGCATTTAATCCATGAAGTGACATCACCTCAAGCCTTTGAAGGATTAAGAATTCAACACAGACCACTGAGACGTCCGGATTTAACGTTTGCGACAATTGATCATAACGTACCGACAGAAGATATTTTCAACATCAAAGATGAAATTGCAGCAACACAAATCAAGACGCTTCAAAAGAACTGTGCAGAGTTTGGGGTTCGACTGTTTGATAATGGTACTGAAGAACAAGGTATCGTACATATGGTTGGACCAGAAATGGGATTAACGCAACCTGGTAAAACCATTGTTTGCGGTGACTCTCACACAGCAACACACGGTGCTTTCGGTGCCATTGCTTTCGGTATCGGAACGAGTGAAGTTGAACATGTTTTTGCGACACAAACATTATGGCAAACTAAACCGAAGAATCTTTTAATTGATATTAATGGTGAGTTGCCTAAAGGTGTATATGCAAAAGATATTATCTTACACCTCATCAATCAATATGGTGTAGATTTCGGTACAGGTTATGCGCTTGAATTTGCAGGTTCTACAATTCGTAATCTATCAATGGATGCGAGAATGACAATCTGTAATATGGCGATTGAAGCCGGCGCAAAATATGGTTTAGTTGAACCAGATGAAACAACACTAGAATATGTCAAAGGTCGTCCTTACGCTGATATTGATGAGGAAACTGCAGAATATTGGCAATCACTTTATAGTGATAAGGATGCACAATTTGATCGTGTGATTGAGTTAGATGTATCTGACCTAGAACCACAAGTAACTTGGGGTACTAGTCCTGAAATGGGTGTAAGCTTCAATACACCTTTCCCAGAAATTCAAAACGTCAATGACGAACGTGCTTATCACTACATGGATTTAAAACCGGGTGAAAAAGCTGAAGATATTGAACTTGGTTATGTATTCTTAGGCTCTTGTACAAATGCGCGCCTTTCTGACTTACAAGAAGCAAGCAAATTTGTTAAAGGACATAAAGTACATCCTAATATCACAGCAATTGTTGTACCTGGTTCAAGAAGTGTTAAACATCAAGCTGAAGCTTTAGGACTTGATAAAATCTTTAAAGATGCAGGCTTTGAATGGCGTGAACCTGGCTGCTCAATGTGTCTCGGTATGAACCCTGACCAAGTACCAGCTGGTGTTCACTGCGCTTCTACCAGCAACCGTAACTTCGAAGGTCGTCAAGGTAAAGGTGCAAGAACACATCTTGTATCCCCTGCTATGGCAGCAGCTGCTGCGATTGAAGGACGCTTCGTAGACGTCAGAAAATGGGAGGCGCTTGAACATGCTTAAAATCGAACCGATTACACAATATACAGGTAAAACTGCTATTTTATTTCACGATAATATTGATACAGACCAAATTATCCCAAAAGTCCATCTTAAAGGCGTTTCTAAAACAGGACTTGGTCCTTACGCCTTTGATGAGTGGCGTTATCTAGAAGATGGTTCAGATAACCCTGAATTCGAATTAAACCAACCTCAATATAAAGGTGCTTCAATTCTTATCACAGGTGATAACTTTGGTTGCGGTTCTAGTCGTGAACACGCAGCTTGGGCATTAAAAGATTATGGCATCAATATTATTATTGCGGGCAGCTTCAGTGATATTTTCTACATGAACTGCACGAAAAATGCATTATTACCTATCGCACTAGAAAAAGAAGATCGTGAGTTCCTTGCGAAATATAAAGAGCTCGAAATTGACCTTCCGAATCAGGTAATCAAAACACCTGATCGCGAATTACATTTTGATATTGATTCAACTTGGAAGAACAAACTTGTTCAAGGACTAGATGATATTGCCGTCACATTGGCATACGAAGACCAAATTGAACAATACGAACAGAAATACCAACACAATTAAGGAGTGAGCGAAATGACTGTACAAACTGCTGTATCAGCTAAAGACATAGAAGAGGCTTTTTTATCATTACAGCCGATTGTCAAAGAAACGCCTTTAGAGAAAGATCATTATTTATCTTTAAAGTATGACTGTAATGTATATTTAAAAAGAGAGGATCTGCAATGGGTACGTTCCTTTAAACTAAGAGGTGCTTATAACGCAATTCAAGTATTGAGCGAAAGCGAAAAAGCAAAAGGTATTACATGTGCGAGTGCCGGCAACCATGCACAAGGTGTCGCATTTACTGCACAACGATTAGGATTAAAAGCAGTCATCTTTATGCCTGTGACAACTCCCCTTCAAAAAATTAATCAAGTTAAATTCTTTGGTGGAGAAAATGTTGAAGTAATCTTGGTTGGTGATACATTTGATGATTGTTTAAAAGAAGCCCTAGAATATACTGAAAAACATGCGATGAACTTTATTGACCCATTTGACAATGTCAATACAATTGCAGGTCAAGGTACAATCGCAGCGGAAATTTTAAAAGAAGCACAAGAAAGCAATATCGATGTAGATTATCTATTTGCCGCAATTGGTGGCGGCGGATTAATTTCTGGTGTAGGTACTTACTTTAAAGAGAAGTCGCCTCAAACAAAAATTGTAGGTGTTGAACCTAAAGGTGCTGCAAGTATGTATACTTCAGTTGTCTTAGAACATCACAGAGTTAAATTACCAGAAATTGATAAGTTTGTAGACGGTGCATCTGTTGCACAAGTCGGCAAAATTACATTTGAAATTGCGAAAAAAGTCGTTGATGATTATCTTCAAATCGATGAAGGTGCTGTATGTTCTACAATCTTAGATATGTATTCTAAACAAGCCATTGTCGCAGAACCTGCAGGTGCATTAAGCGTCTCAGCTCTAGAACAATATCGTGATCAAATCAAAGGCAAAACAGTAGTTTGTATTATCAGCGGTGGTAACAACGATATCAACCGTATGAAAGAAATCGAAGAACGCTCACTTTTATATGAAGAAATGAAACACTACTTCATTTTCAACTTCCCTCAACGTCCTGGTGCGTTAAGAGAGTTCGTAAATGAAGTATTAGGACCAAATGATGATATCACTAAATTCGAGTACTTGAAAAAATCTTCTCAAAACACAGGTACAGTTATCATAGGTATTCAATTAAATAACCATGATGACTTAACGCGTTTGAAAGAAAAAGTACATGAGTTTGATCCATCAAATATCTATATTAATGAAAACAAAATGTTGTATTCATTATTGATTTAATCTAAAAAGCAGGAGATGCCATAATTCTAAAATGACTTATGGTTTCTCCTGCTTTTTCTTTATATACATATGCCTATTAATTTTCCGCACAGCTTCTCCACTTACACATTTTAAGCTAAATTCTCGTTTATTGAATGAGTCTTTAACTAATGCTGATTAAAAATGCTTTTTATATACCTATTTAAAACAGTATGTAATGTTTTATATGTATCTTATGAACTATATCAATTTCTCTTATAAAAAAGCATAAAAAAAGACCTCAAACCTGAGATCTCAATGCGGCTCATCGCATCCAAAATATATAATATACGATTATACATTCAAAACTAGATAGTAAGTAAATTT
>NZ_KV840317.1:0-719 GCF_001839185.1 Staphylococcus sp. HMSC65H10
ACGATGATACGAAGCAAAGAAAATTAATACGTTCAGAACGTACATTATTGAAAAAATACAAAAAAGCAGTGAATGATTGTAAAGAGAAAAAGATGAAGTATGAAGAACAAAAGAAAGTTTTAGGAGATAGAAATAGTTATTCAAAAACTGATCATGATGCGACTTTTATGAGAATGAAAGACGATCATATGATGAATGGTCAATTAAAGCCTGCATATAATATTCAAGTAGGAACCAACAACCAGTTTGCCTTAGCCTTCGGTGTTTACCAAAATCCAACAGATACAAGAACTTTAGAAAGATTTTTATATAGAGTGCAAGAACTAAATGGTGACATACCTGAAAACGTTGTGTGTGATGCAGGTTATGGTAGTGAAAGTAACTATGGAATAGTCATAGATGTATTTAATAGAACGCCTTTAATGCCGTACGGCATGTTTTTAAAAGAACAAAAAAGAAAGTATAAATCAAACCCTTATAACTCTCTTAATTGGAATTATGATGAAAAAGATGACAGATATATTTGTCCAAACAATAAACTATTATTCTTTTCTGGCTATAGATTCCGAAATGATAAATATGGATATCAACGTCAATTTAAAGAATATAAATGTTATGACTGTATAGAATGTCCGCTCAGAAAAGAATGCATGAACCCTAAAGCCAGACCAGATACTTTGAAAACAATCAGAAGAAATATGGTTTGGGAATTTTATAAA